>CACYBG010000121.1 GCA_902772605.1 uncultured Spirochaetaceae bacterium | reverse complement strand
CCTTGAGCTCTCAAATGTGGGGGCGCAAAAACGATCGGTGATGTTCTGACCGGTTTTATTGTTTGTAATCAGGATGTTCTTGAAAAACGTTTCACCGTTTTTGACGTAACCGTGTTTCCTTCCATTACCGTACTCCGGAAGGAAAACCTTAACACCTTCAGCCTTCAGCGCATCAATTTCATTATCACTGAAATAGATGGATTCAGGATCCATGTCGAAGTTGAACAGAACCTGTATGGTGGAATCCTTCAGCATCCCGATTGATGTCGGCGTGTATGATATGATTTGCGGTCTTTCACTAACGACGCTCCTTACCCCAAGCGCAACGTCAGACTCCGGTTCCTTCAAAAGCTTTATCGTAGTTTTATCGCTTTCCGAATCCGCAATATCGATGTATTCGGAAGATTCAAGTGTCTTGCCTGTAAGTGCATTGTAAACTTCCCAGCGGATGAATGCAAAATCGGTATCGCTTTCAAATGAGATGTTCATGCTCTGGGTCACTTTAAGCGGATATGAACCCTTTGACGGAGAAAACTTCCCCTTGTTTCCGTCTATGACAATCTGATATTCAGGGGCGTTTGCAAGCGTAACCTGCTCCTCAATCTTTTTTTTGAGTTCCGCACCGTTCATGAAGTTTTCACATGAAGTAAAAAAGATTACTATACATAAGAATAGCCCCCCCCCCCTATCGGACGCAAACGGGAGCAAAAAAGCGAAAGCACGGATTTAACGTTTTTCATAGGGACATCTCCTTCAACGCATATACTGTAGAACCGCTGATTAATACACGAAGCATTAATCAGCGGTTCCCAGCAATTTCTCGTAATTCTTCATACTGTATGGAATTACTGCGAAATTGCAGATGTTATTGTTAACTATATCACAGAATCGTAATAAATTCATTACTCCATCCATCTACCATGAGGGACAGGGCTTCAGCATGAAAATAAAATTATTTATGCGGAACGGATTCTGTTGGTGTTCGTGACAAGCTGCCATTGCAAGCGACAGCTTGCGTCCGTCCCGAAAATCGCCATTATTGCGTTTTTTTTCCATAAGTTGTAAACTCTTTCTTCCATATAATAATCGTTTCTATAATTTGATTTTATCTCCGAGGTTTTAAACACTCCAAAAAGAAGGTTACGCAATGAACAAATTGGAATTGATTAAACAGATTGCAATAATCATCATCTTTGCAAAATTTTTCGGACTCCTGGCACGCAAACTGAAAGCCCCCCAGGTTGCAGGCGAAATCATCGCTGGACTTTTAATCGGTCCGAGCGTCTTCGGTTGGGTGCAGCCTTCCGATTTTTTGGGCGGCATGGCGGAAATCGGCGTAATCATGCTGATGTTCAACGCAGGACTTACGACAAACATCAACGACCTGAAAAAATCCGGACTCAAGGCGACTCTTCTTGCATGTGCAGGAGTTGCAATTCCACTGGCAGCAGGAACTTTACTTTTCATGACGTTCTACGGTTTTGACAAAGTCGGTTCAGAACAGTTTTACAGGGCCCTTTTCATCGGTACGATTTTGACCGCAACATCCGTAAGCATAACGGTTCAGGCACTCAAGGAATTGGGAAAACTTTCAACCGTAGTCGGAACAACAATCGTAAGTGCCGCAATAATTGACGACGTAATCGGAATCGTAGTGCTGACATTCGTAATCAGTCTGAATCCGAGCCACGGAAACGCAGGCGAAAATTTCGGAAGCATCGTTAAAGTCATACTCTCTACGATTCTTTTCTTCATCGTTGCAATCATCGTAGGATACATATTCTACAGGGTTTTCAAGCTTTACGAAAAAAAACACAGCCACACGAGACGCATTCCGATTGTCGGACTTGCACTTGCATTTTCCCTTTCATACGTCGCAGAACACTTTTTCGGAGTTGCAGACATTACGGGTGCATACATCGCCGGAGTAATCCTCTGTTCAACTAAAGACTCTTCATACATTTCGCGCAAGATGGACGTAAACTCGTACATGCTTTTCGGCCCGATATTCTTCGCTTCAATCGGATTGCAGACGAACATAAGGGCACTGGACGGTTCCATAATGCTCTTTTCACTTGCGTTCGTAATTGTCGGAATGCTTTCAAAAATACTTGGATGCGGAGCCGCTGCAAGACTGTGCCGATTCAACATGAGCGACAGCCTTAAAATCGGATGCGGAATGATGACCCGCGGAGAAGTTGCATTGATTGTCGCACAAAGGGGATTGGCAGAAGGCATAGTCGACCACGCATTTTTCACTTCGGTCATCCTGCTGATTATAGTCAGTTCAATCACCACGCCAATCATCCTTAAAGCGATATATGCACACGATGAAAAAAAAGCCATGCAGATTGAAGCAAGCGGAACCGAAAACTCCTAGCGCATTCTGCAATGACTGTAAAAAAAAGACCCTGAGTAACAAATAAGCGTTACCCAGGGATTTTTTTTTGGATTTATTTTTCACGCGGCTTGTAATACAGTATCAATCGTCCGCGGCGACTGTTGGAAAGCGGAACCTTCTGGATTTCAAAATCATCGTCCAGATATTCAATCAGGTCGGAAAGTTTCTTGAAACCGTAATCCTGAGTGTCAAATCCCGGATCCTGTCTCTTGAAATATGAACCTGCCGCACTTACGTCAGCCCAACCGTCTTCATTTGCATAGGTTTCGTATGCCTTCATCAAAAGTCTGAAAATCTTTCTGAACTGCCTGTCCGTCATGGTGTCGTTGTTGCGCTTGAAGATTCCCAATCCCTTTGACTGCTTGTGGTGCTTTATTTCTGCAGGCTTATCCTCATGTGCCGCCGCCGCATCATCTTCATCTTCAACTTCCTTCAGATTTTCAATGTAGATGAAATCGTCGCACGCATTCACGAAAGACTGAGGCGTCTTTTTCTGTCCGACTCCGAAAACGTAAATCTGGCTTTCCTTCAGGCGGGTAGCAAGTTTCGTAAAATCAGAATCGCTTGTTACAAGTGCAATCGCATCATACTTATCGGTATAGAGCAAATCCATCGCATCGATTATCATCGCCGAGTCGCTGGAATTTTTTCCCTGAGTGTATGCAAACTGCTGCACCGGTATGACGGCATTATTGTTCAGATCATCCTTCCAGTTTTTAAGCGTCTGAATCGTAAAATCGCCGTATGCCCTTTTCGTTATTATGTGTCCGTGTACTGCAATCTCCTGCAGAATCGGCTTCAGTTTTTTCCCCGGCGTATTGTCTGCATCAATCAGCACCGCTATTTTTTTCTGTTCATCAATATCAATCATATGCATTTCCTATCGAGACGATTCAGAAACATCAGTTATCGCTGACGTTCCGAATCTTTCCCGTCAATCTTTTTTTTCTTCATTCTGAGTTTCGACTTTTGCAAGCAGGTCATCCAGTTCCTTTGCAAAGTCATCCACAACCGTTTTCGACATATAGAAAAGTCCCTTGGTCTGATTCGTAGAACAAAGATACCTGTCGTTTTCTTCGAGCGAATAGAAATTCATCGAATAAATCATTCCGCCGACCGCAATGTCCATGCTGATGTCAGGACTCTTTTCCGGAAGTGCGACATCCGATTCACACCATTGTGAAACGTTCATCTTTGAAAGGCTTACAATCCATGCACCGACCTTTCCCTGATCCAGTTCAAGCTCACCCTTTCCTTCAGGAGCCTTGAGGAGTTTCCATTCGGTACGCTGACTTGAAACGGAGTACATTTCAGAATCGATTGCCTCAACCTGATCCAGAATTATTTCATACTCCGCTTCCCCTTTTTTAACCGTGACCGATGAAATGCTGTCGGACGCAATTTCATAAAGGACCTTTTTTCGAAGCGACGGAAGGCTTCTGTCAAAAACAGTATGCAGTGCAGAATCGGAAACCATGACTGATTTCTTTCCGTCAACCTGAACGTAACTCTGACTTCCGGACACGGAATTCTTTCCGACGAAAAGCGTCCTTACGACCTTATTCTTTGAATATGCCTTCACGGAAATCTTCGACTCATCGTCAAGACCGTACCTCTGCACCTTGTTCGCTCCACCGCTGCTGACCGTTCCCAAAAGATTAAGCAGGGAGATTGAATCGACGATGTTCTTTACGGCATATTCCTCCGTTTCAAATTTCAAGTCGGGATTTTTAACCGTACTGACTTTCCAGACTCCGTCAACCTTATCAAGACGGATGCCGCCCCTGACGTTTTCAATCTCAACGCAGTCAACGTCTTTTTTTACGGAAAGAGTCGTTTTCTTCTCGCGTCCGTTCAAGCTGACCTGAAAGATGTAGACGACCAGCAGTATCACCGTCAGAGCAAAAAGAATCGATTTTTTTAATGCTGTCCTACTCATTTCTTCCCCCCTTCCTTGATGCCTTAACCTTCATAAGCGACTTGGAATCTTCACGGCTGTCCGTCGGATTGTATTTCATGCGGATGAGTGCACGACGCTTTTTTCTTGCAAGCATCACCATAAGTCCGACAATCGCAACGATTACGGCAAGACCGATTTCATTGAAGTATTTAACGAAATTTGCAAATCCATTGGACTTCACATCCAGTGTTGCAAGGGAAAGACCCTTCGTGCGCATGGAACAGAGGTCTTCGTTTTCGCTCATGTAATCGACCGCATTTTCAACGAAGATTCCGGTGTTCTGGAAAATCGACTGACTAAGATACGGTCCGGAAACGAACGATGTTGAAACGACCAGAACCTTTCCTTCCTGAACGCTCTTCAAAAGATGCGTTGAAGATTCATAGACGCTTTCCTCCGACGTTTTTTCTTCTTCGGCATTTTCTTTTTCAGCATCACCTTCTTCGCCGTCAGATGATTCGGACTTCACTTCCTTTGCAGGAGCCGATTCAAATGCGCTCGAGAATTTTCCTTCGACCAGGACCGCCAGATTGCTTCTCTTTTCGCTGGCTGCATCAGGCGGACTCATGTATTCCGGTTCCATCGTCATACCTTCTGATTCGGTCCATGATTTTTCAGAAGACGTTGCAAGTACGGAAACCTTTTCACCGGAAATCTTTTCAGCAGCACTTACATCGATTGAACCCGGCAGGAAGAACATTACGTATCCCAGATTTTTGGTGATTGCATGCTTCTGATTCAGACTGTCGCTTTCAAGCATCGGAGCATAATAAAGGTCCACGGCTTTTCCCGTCCACTGATTTTCGGTCTCGGCGCATTTTTCATCCATTACGTATTCCCTGTTGACTGCGATTCCATATTTTTCGAGCAGCTTATCAAGGCCCGTATCCAATGGAGTGTAGACCGGCATTCCGTTTTCGTCGCGCTGAGGGTCGGGATCGAAAGGATCAAGGAACATCAGAAGGTTTCCGCCGTTCATGAGGAACTGATCCAGCTTATAGAGTTCGGTCTGAGTGAAAGGAGTTTTCGGTCCGTTTATCATTACGCATGAAACGCTCAACGGAATGTCCGATTCGGAAAGGTTCACTTCCTTCAGCGAATAATGTTCGGAAAGGATGGAAGAAAGAGCCGAAGCACCTGACTGTTCATCGGAAAGTGCAAGTTCTCCATGACCGGTGACATAGGCTACCGAATTTACATTTGAAGCCAATGCCTTCAGCGATTCATCGATTGAAGAATCCAGGGTTTCTATTCCGCGGATTGCATATCTGAATACGGCCTGTGAATACTGATTGCCCTCGGAACCGTCAACAAGGCTCAACTCCTGCTGAATCGTAAACGGAACGACTCGGCTTCTTCCTGCGTTTTCAAGCACAATGCACATCGTTGCAACCTGGGACTCAAGATTGTATGACGGAACACCATAGCGCTCAATAAGCTTTTCGACTTCTTCGGAAGACGGATCCACGACATTGAAGCTGAGACGGTTTTCATATTTTCTGTTCAGCGTATCGACGCAGGATTTCACGACGGATTCCAAATCATCGAATCCTATCATGTTGATATCCTTGAGCGAAGACGATTTGTAAAGCGTAACGGAAACTCCGTCAGAAAGTCCAAGGAGCGCATTCGTATTTGAAATGACCTTGTTGATTGCATCGGTTATCCTGTATTCCATTCCTTCGCTTGAAGTAAGTCCGTTCAGAATTTCAGTCTGATCCGAATATGAGACGGCCATTCCCATGAAGACGTTCTTGAATCCCACTTCGTTGTTCTTGATTTCACGGATTTGAAGCTGCTGAATTCCAAGGCTTGATGCAAGACGCTGATTTTCTTCCTTATTCATGTCGTAGAATTCATACGAAAAATTTTCGTTTCCGGCAGACTTGTATTCAGAAAGGATATCCTTGACGTACTGATAGGTTGAAGAATACGGTGCCTGCAGGTTCGATGAAAAGAACACCTTGATTGAAAGCGGCTCATCGACGGTCTTTACTATTTCCCTGCTGGATGCCGAAAGCGAATATGATTTCGGTGACGTAATGTCCCAGCGGAAAAATGCACGTGAAGCCACAAGATTCAACAGAATCAGCACTATGACGAAAAGTGCAAAAACACCGGACGGATTCCTGATGAATTTCAAAAATCCTTCGGCAACGCTTCCCCACATCGACTTTATTTTTTCAGAGAAAGGAATGATTTCATTCGTATCTTTCATTTTACTTAATCCTCCTTGAACCGTTCAGACAGCGGACAGTCAATGCAACGAACAATGCAGTCACGGAGACAAAGTAAATCAAATCCCTGCTGTCAATAATTCCGCGTGCAACTGAATCAAAGTGGCTTGCCGCAGAAATGAATGTAAACAGATTTGCAATGAACGGTGGAAGCAGAACGACAAAGCTTCCGACAAAAGTCAGGAACATGCAGATTGCAAGCGCAATGAAAAATGCAAGTATCTGATTTTTTGTAATCGACGAGCTGAAAAGTCCGATTGCAGTATAGGATGATGCAAGGAAAACCGCTCCGATGTATCCGCCCCAGATTGGTCCCGCATCAGGGTGTCCGAAAATGTTGCATGCAATTACATAGAACAGAGTCGGAACGAGCATGACCAGAGATGAAATCAATGCGGCAAGATATTTTCCAAGCACGACATCCAGACTCGTTACGGGAAGCGTCATGAGTGTTTCCAATGAACCGCTCTTTTTCTCTTCTGAAAAAAGCCTCATCGTCAGTGCCGGAATGAAAAATCCGAACATCATCGGAAGTATGGAGAAAAATCCCCTGAGCTCGGCACGGTTTTCCAGGAAGAATGTCGAGAAGAAAAGGAATCCGGTGAAAGCAAGGAAGAGTCCCGTGACGATATATGCAACCGGGCTTGTAAAATACGAACGGAGCTCCCTGCCCATCACGGTGCGCCAAAGTCCGGTGCTTACCTTTTGAGATGCATTTTCGCTTTCAAACATCCTCTGCCAATATGAAGGTCCGGATTTTTCAGGCCTTGGCTTTTTCTCTTTCTTCGGCCTTACTTTTTTTTCCTTCTTCACCTTGGCGTTTACGGGCGCTGTACTTTCAGCCTGAACGGATTCATTTTCTTCGGTCTGCTCAACGGATTCGGAATCCACGTCCGCATCGTTTTCTTCCGGTTCATATCCTTCATATCCGTTTCCTTCAGGTTCACCTTCGTCATAAGATTCCCCCTCGGAATAATATGCTTCGGAATCTTCATAATCGGCGGGCTGCTCCATTTCGGAAACATAGGCATTTTCTTCAGTGGCCCGATTTACATCCGCTTTCTGAAT
>CACYBG010000120.1 GCA_902772605.1 uncultured Spirochaetaceae bacterium | reverse complement strand
AATCACCAACCCCGCCGCAGAGCAATACGCCACCTTGTGGCACGGTTCACAGCTTTCGCTGTTCATGTTCTCATAAGGTATTGCAGTGAAATCGCCTTTTTCATGAAAGCCTCCTGTTTGCAACGCCTCTCGACTCAGACTTCGAACTGGTCTACCTGTCTGCCGATTCTGTTTATGGATTTTTCAAGTGCGGTTGAAACTTCAAGGAGGGTCGAACCTGTTTCCTTGATTTTTTCCGCGCTTATGTTCATCTGTTCCATGTCGCCCCTCATCGATTCGGTTTCGTCGTTAAGCTTTCCAATTTCGTGTATTATGCGGTTGCTTTCCTTGGTCATTTTCTGTGCGGCTGACTGAACCTGATACGTGCTGTCGTTCATTTCATGAAGTGCGTTGGTTATCATGGTGGAGCCTTCCTTCTGTTCTGCCATGGCCGCCTTTATCTGCTGGACAAGGGTGTCGGTTTCCTGGATTTCATCGGCAAGGTGGGCGTATCCCTGGACTCCACGCTGGGTTGCCGCAACTACGGTTTCAATCGCTTCCTGGATGTGCTTGAGCTGATCTCCAATCGTCTTTGACTGGGAGGATGAAGTTTCCGAAAGTTTCCTGATTTCATCTGCAACGACGGCAAATCCTTTTCCAGCTTCTCCGGCATGGGCTGCTTCAATTGCCGCATTCATTGCCAAAAGGTTTGTCTGTTCCGCTATCGATGCGATGACCGTATTTGCATCGCTCAAGAGGAGCGACTGGTTTTCGATTTCTCCAATCTTGAGCTGGAGTTCTTCCTGGGTTTTTGCACCGTCTTCGGCATCCTCGGCAAGGGTACCGAAAGAAGATGCCATCTTGTCTACGGAGCGGTTTACTTCGGATATGTTTCCAATCATTTCCTCGACCGTACTTGATGCAGTCTGTACTGAACCTGCCTGATCCGAAAGAAGCATCTCAAGCGATGTAATGCTCTTCAACATTTCGCCGATCGTTTCGGACGTATGGTTTACGCTTCCGTTCTGTGCAAGAAGATTGACTCCCAGGCTTTCGATGTTTGAGATGATTTGGGTGATTGCGGCCATGGTGTCGCTCGTACTGCCGGAAAGTTTGTCTCCTGCCTCTGAAAGCTGGTTCTTTGATTTTTTCATGGACTTGATTATCTCCCGGAGCTTTTCGGAGAAAACGTTGAAGCTTGTGGCTACGTCGCCGACTTCGGTCCTTGCCTTTACCTGGATTCTCTGAGTAAGGTCCGCCTTTCCGTCTGCAATCTGTTCGGCGCTTTCGCTGATGTTGTCGCGGATGACCTTGAGCGGGTCCGTAAGTCTCTTTGCAAAGAATACCGTCAATCCGGCCACCAATATGGTCAAAAGGGCGCAAATTCCAAGGGTGAACAGAATCGTCTTGTAGAAAGCTCCGTAAACGGTTTTCATCGGACAGAGGGCAAGGATGTCGTATCCGGTCTTCTGGTTCGTTACCTTGACGGTCAAATAGCGTGTTCCGTCAATGTTCAGGCGTGATTTATCCACTCCCCCATCCAGAAATGAAACAAGTGCAGGCATTCCTATTTCGCTTACGTTCTTGAAATTGTTGTCTCCGTTACCGGTGTCTGCAAGGATGGTTCCGTTCTTTTCAACCATCATCAGGAAGGAGCCTTCGCCCAAATCTATGGAATCAAGAATCTTTGTGAGGGTGTTGAGGGAGACCTCTATGGATGCGTTTCCGATGAATATGTTGTGGCTGTCGTAGACTGAACGTGTGACTCCGACGACTGTAGTTCCGACTGTAGATGCAAAAGCTTCGGTGAGAACTATTTTTCCGTTGCCGGACAAAGCCGATTCATACCAGGGTCGCTTACGGGGGTCGTATCCGCCGCTCATTGCACCGTCAAAATTGGTTGCGTATCCGCCCCACTTCGTTCCGACATAGATTTCCGCAATGTTTGAATCGTGCTTTGCGAAATTCTTTGCCAGATCCCTTATGTCCTGTTCGACGGAACTCTTTTCGTAGCTAACAATCCTTACGTCGCCGGATTCATTTACAAAGGAATGTATCGATTCGTCGGCAGATTTAACGGCATCGGATTCGGAAAATATGTTCAGCTCGGTTTCCTTTGCATCAAAAAACATCGTGATTGAATCGGAAAACTCAGAGAGCGCCATGTGTGCATTTCCGTAGAATCCGTCAAGGGAATTCCTTGAAAAAAAGAATGATGTCGTAATCAGTGAAATTGCAGCAATCATTATGCTTACGACAACCGTACCGATAGAAAACCTCGTAGAAATCGATATGCTCTTTGCCATTAAAAAACCTTCCCCATTCTGTCCTTAAGTGCATGTCATGGTTAATTCATAATTCATTTCCCTAAAAAAGTCAGGATTAATTTAGGGAACCATTAACCATAGGGTAACGATTTTACAATAAATGAAGAATTTATGCAAATTCCCAGTCGGATTCAAAGAGTAATTTAAGGATGTTACAGGTATATCGGCATTTCAGTCCGGCCGTCGAGAAAACAAGAAAATCAATCCATGACGGACATGATGCCCTTGTACGTACCTATCATTCCGATTATCTGGATGACGGTTTCGGTGCGGGAATCATCTTCGGCCATGAAAAGATTGTATTTGTCGTCGGTGATGCTGGCGACAAGTTCTCCCTTGGAATCAAGAATCTGTATGACCTGACCCTTCATGTTGAAAAGTTCCCTGGTCGTGCTTTTTGGAGTGTATTTTTCCACCAGCGATGCATTTCCGGAATCAGCCCCGAAAGCAACGTAATTCTTGTCCTGGGTTATGAAAGCTTCGTATTTATCTGTACCGTCGGTCGCAGAAAACACCTTGAGCGGTATGCGTGCGGTCTTGTTGCCGTAATCAAGATGGGAAGTCATGGTGATTTTTCCGCAGTCCATCGCCTTTACCGTGAAATTGAACTTTCCGTCCTTTTTCGCAGTCTTGAAATCTATGCGCGAATATGCCTTCATGTTGCGCCAGATTACGCTTCCTTCCCAGAAATAGACGGCCTTTTTGGTATTCCCCATGTTCGTGTTGTACGGGGAACTCTTGTCGTACGGATTCTTAGGATTTTCATAAAGTCCGCCCGAAATTTCAATGGCAGGATTTCCCCTCGGTTTCCTTCCGTCGTTACCGGTAATGGCTCCGACTATGGTAAGCCTTGGACTTGCATCGAAATCAATGCGGTTTGAAAGCTGAGGTTTCGAATCGGTCTCCACTGCGACACTTTTTACAGGCTTGTTTTCATCAATCTGATAGGAAATCCTTACGTTTCGGAATGAAGCGCAACCCGTAAAAAGGACGGCAGATGCAAAACCCACCGCAACCAGATATTTTCCAAACTGAAATTTCATTTTCATAAAATCCTCCCGTGACGACCTTTTTGCGTCGGAATCATAACCTTAAAACCCCGCCGGATGAAAAAAGTTTCGGAAACCGCACGAAGCATCAGGGAAATTCGGTTTGATACAGGAAGCACCAATCACCAACCCCGAATTAAAATCCGACGCATGCAGAAAGCCGATCCGCCTATTTGTGACAGACCGAATCTACAAGGGCCTTTAGCATAGGATCCATCTTTACTGCAGATGTTTCCAGATTGTTTTGAATTGAATAGATTCCATTCTTGAAGACAATAGGAGCCTCATCCGCCTGAGACATACGGTTTTCGTCGGCCTCAACGGAACGTTCCACTAGATTAACTGTACTCATTTTCCCCACATTTCCCATTTCGAGTTTTTCTACATTTTTAAATGACGTTTTTTGAACGGCCTGATTCCCGGCAGACTGTTCAGATTCCACAGCTTTTTTTGACTGTAGAGCAAGCAGTATATCAATAGAACGGCCCATTAGTCCACTACGTCGAGCCGTTCCAAGAGGATTTTCTGAAATTTTTTTGTCGATGTCATCCATACTCACACCACATTCCGATCAATCCGATTCCGGCCGTCATTTTTCAAGGCCTTCCCGCCAGAAATTTTCGTCATCTTCATCCAAATCGTCAAATTTGGGAGTGCCGATTTCATCGTCGTCAAGGAATTCGTCCTGCCATGAGAACTTATCCTTTTCCTGAGAAGCAGCCTGTGCCAACTGAGCTTCCTCTTCAGGCGAAATTTCCTCCAAATCATAAGGAACGGCCGATTCATAGGGAGAATCGTCATTTTCAAGAGGGTCCACAAAATCCTCTACTTCAGGAACGTCCAAATCATCCCCGGAATCAGTAATGGCCTCAAGTTCCTCAATGTCGTCGTCTATATAATCGGACGCTGCATTTCCAGACTTCATATTTCCCCTCCGAATTTCAGCTGCATCATCAACAGGCTCGGCTTCAGGCAGTTCTTCCACCGGGTCCCCAAGATCTTCCGATACGGGTGAAACATCATCTCCGACTTCTTCCAGAGTCTCCAGTCCATCCAGGTCTTCCAGCTCCTCTACTTCTTCCACTTCTTCAATTTCTTCCACTTCCTCGACCGGAGAACTTTCGATTGCAACGGCAGGTTCCGGCGATTCGGGCTTTGTAACGGCAGGTCCGTGCGACACCAGGTTTTCAAGGGTCGCCCTGTATCCACCGCTGACAAGATGCATGAAATCGTTCCAGCTCCTGTCCAATGCCTCGGAAATTTCCTTGCTGTGCTTTTTTCCGGTCAATCCAAGGCTTTTGACTATTTCGGCGTTGACATCCTGTTTCCTCATCGAAACGTTCTTTTCAAGCGCCCTCCAGTCATCCGTATCCCTGTGCTCAAGATACTCGCGGAAAAGTGCCATCTCGAACTTATGGACCCTTTCGCGGATTATCACGGAATCGTCGTGACGGAAATTGAACAGTATGAAGATTATAAGGAACAGAGTTACAAAAAGGCACACCAAAAGCAGGATTTTCTCGGTATCCGAGAACGTAAATTCCGAATCATGGCATATCCATCCGATTTTTCCATACTTACAGTTCGTTCCGGTAACCAGAATCAGTATGTCGTCGTCTTCAGTCTGAACCAGAGGCTCCGAACCGTACCTTTTTGCATTCCAGGCCTTGAGTATGGATTCAGAAAGGACGTTTCTTCCGACATTCGGCATTCCGAACACGAAACCCGAGTTACCGGTGTTCTGCGTACTGTCCCCGTCATCAACCTTGGCGACTATCTTCAGCCTGGTGTTGAGGGAGACTATGTTTTCGGCGATAATCTGCCTTACGAATTCATTCGGTTCGACGTAAAAAATCAGCGAACCCCGATGCGCCGTATACTTGTCGAAATATGGAAGGGAAAATACTATCCTTTCGCGGGCTGAATCAAGATAGATTCCAACCCTGGCAGACATTTCCTCCAGAGTCCCTGCATATTCACCGTTGTCTGCAACTGCGATGAACTGTATCGGAAGCTCGTTAAGTTCGGAATAGTCGCGGTATGCAACAAGCTCATCGGACTGGGTGAGTATGTCTCCCGGATAGGTGCTGAAATGTACGTGCACTCCGTCGCTTTCAACAAGCCTGATTCCTTCAAGCCCCGGATTTTTCTCCATGAGTTCGCCCGTCATCTGCATGCGGCTTTCAAGGTCGGTTGTAGTGACATCCCTTTCAAAGAACGTGCGGGAACGTTCATCAAGAGCAAAATTTGAAAATGCCGTCACAAGGGAATCTGCATAGCTGTCGTAGGACGAACCGATTGCATCAAGTATACCTGTTATGTTATTCACTACCCTAGGCTGATAGTAATGCATTTCAACGTACCGGAATCCACCGAATACGGCAAGCAGCGCAATTACCGTGAATATTATGATAGTAAGCAACAGACTGAGTGCTGTCCTATGTGAAGCTTTCACATCAATACCCCGCAACAATATTAAGGAAACCTTAAAAAATACAGTTTTTCAAGATGATTCAGAAACGCAACCGGTCCGATTTAAAACAAACCTACGTTTTCCCTTGTTTTTCGGCAGAATGACATCAAGAGTTAAGGAATCAGTGTATGGGGAACCTCTAAAAACTCAATTTTTAAGGATACCCTATAATCCGAAAGCTGATTTTCCTCCGTCAAGCGTGACATCGGCCAGAATCATTTACTACCCCACTCCATAATGATATAATAGCATATTATGGAAGAAATAACATACAATACACGCGGAACCTGCGCAAGGTCCATTCATTTTACTCGAGACGGAGACATAATCAGGGACATTTCGTTTGAAGGCGGATGCAACGGAAACCTCAAGGCCATATCCAAACTGTGCGACGGCATGAAGGCTGATGACATTGCAAGGATTTTGGGAGGAAACCTCTGCGGTTCAAAGGGGACTTCATGTGCCGACCAGCTGGCAAAAGCCGTAATGTCGGGGAAATAGGGAAACTCTGAATGACCCGTCCTTGAAAATTGCCATACTAAACATTAGAATCAGTATATATGAAAAAGACTTTTGAAAAAATCTCACATTGCTTTGAGCATGATATAGTCGGACCGGACGGAGCAAGCCCAATCCCCGAATCGGACGTAAAGGAGCTGATTTCCAAAACAGAAATCGAAAGCCTCGTATTTGACAGCAGGGAAGTAAAGCCCGGCTCGCTCTTTTTTGCACTTCCAGGAACTCACACGACCGGAAACAGGTTCATAGCATCAGCAATAGAAGCCGGTGCTGAAGCAGTCGTTTTCCAGGACGGATTCACGGATGATGAAAAATCGAAAATCAGCTCTGCAATAGAAAAACGCGGAAAGTCGCCGCTGTTTGCAAGGGTCAAGGATTCCCGATTTGCAATGTCACCGATTTCTTCCGAATTTTACGATAATCCTTCGTCGAAGCTTGTCGTTTTCGGAGTAACGGGAACAGAAGGAAAATCATCGACGGTTGCATTCATCTGGCAGCTTTTGAGGCTTTCCGGAATCAAGGCGGGATTCATTTCCACGGTACAGTATTCGCTCGGTGGAGAAGCCGTAGACAATCCTCAGCATCAGACGACACCGGAAGCAACGATAGTCCAGAGGGAACTTTATGAAATGCTTGAAAACGGATGCACACACGCCGTAGTCGAATCGTCATCTCACGGGCTTTCACCCAGGACGAACAGATTGGGCGACGTTGCGTTCGACTGCGGCATCTTCATGAACGTGACCCTTGAGCATCTGGAATTCCACGGAACATACGAACAGTACAGGGACGACAAGGCAAATCTTTTCCGGGCGCTCGACAGGTTCAGCCACGAAAAGACCATAGGCGGAAAAAAGGTTTCGGTTCCATCGTTCGGAATAGTAAACCTTGAAGACCCGGCCTTCTCATATTTTGCAGGAAGCACCACTAAAAAGGTCTTCGGATTCACGTCCATGGGAAAAGCAGGTCGCAGGGCATCGGAAAAAAGCTGCTCTGAACTTCCCGAAATTCCATCAGGCATGGAATACATGATTGCATCAAACATCGACTCTACCGAATCGGGACTTTCGTTCGACATCGAATTCCACGGTAGCGACAGGAGCATATATATAGAAGACAAACGCTCCGTAAAATCAAATCTTCCGGGCGCATTCAATGCATACAACATAATGGCAAGTTTGATGGCGGTCGGAGGAACATGCGGAATCGACATGGAAAGCCTGATTCCGTCGGTTGAAAAAATCAGTCCGGTAAAGGGAAGGATGACGGAAATCCACTGCGGACAGCCGTTTGAAATCATAGTCGATTATGCACACACGCCGTCTTCATTCGAAACCATTTTCCCACCGATAAGGGAAAGGTGCCGGGGAAGGATGATATGCCTTTTCGGTTCGGGCGGTGAACGAGATTTGACCAAGAGGCCGCTTCAGGGTGAGATTGCAGCAAGATTCTGCGACATGGTAATACTTACCGATGAAGACCCTCGCGGAGAAGACAGCATGGAGCTTCTGGAAATGATTGCAGTCGGTGCAAGGAAGGGAGGAAAAATCGACGGAGAAAACCTGCTGATGATTCCGGACAGACCCAAGGCAATCAGAAAGGCTTTTTCAATTGCAGGAAACGACGACATAGTTCTGCTGCTTGGAAAGGCGCATGAAAATTCGATAATCTATAAAGACCGCGTCATGAAGTACGATGAAATTTCCGAAGCGAAATCAGCACTTTCGGAAATGGGATTCAACGGAACAAAATGAACGGCGGTTTTTAAGCCCAAAAAGAGGTGGATATGAATATAGTTTTGTTGTATGGCGGACGCTCAGGAGAGCATGACATTTCCATAATCAGCTGTTCGGCAGTTGCAAGGATGGTTTCGGACAGCCACAAGGTCACCCTGATTTCAATCGACAGGGACGGAAAATGGTACAGGCAGGATGATTCAGTCCTTGAAAATCTGAAGAAGAATCCGAACGCAAAGCTGGAAATCAACGCAGACAGAAAGAATCTGGTTTCAATAATTCCGGGCGGAAAATCGGAAGGTGCATTCATTGCAGACGGAAAGGTCATTCCAGCCGATGTCGTTTTCCCGGTCCTTCATGGAACTTACGGTGAAGACGGAACAGTTCAGGGACTCCTTGAAATGGCTTCCGTACCTTATGTCGGATGCGGAGTATTTTCTTCAGCCGCAACAATGGACAAGGTTTTCACGAAGATACTTTGGGAGCACGCAGGTCTTCCAATCGTTCCTTACGTATGCATAACCAGGGCCGATGTCAACGACAGCAAGGTTTACGACAGACTGGTAAAATCAGCGGTTGACAACATGGGTTTCCCGCTTTTCGTAAAGCCATGTTCTGCAGGCTCAAGCGACGGAGCATCAAAGGCAGAAAACGAAAGGGAACTTTCATGCGCACTCATGGAAGCGTTCCAGTGGGACAACAAGGTTCTGATTGAAAAATCGATAAACGCAAGGGAAGTCGAATGTTCAGTAACCGGAAATTCAGTGACCATGAACCAATCGGACCCATCGACCGTACTCCAGTCATACGGACCGGGCGAAATCGTTCCGAAGCACACTTTCTACG
Source organism: uncultured Spirochaetaceae bacterium (assembly GCA_902772605.1). Classification (GTDB taxonomy): domain Bacteria; phylum Spirochaetota; class Spirochaetia; order Treponematales; family Treponemataceae; genus Treponema_D. Next base: position 6,105 of record CACYBG010000120.1, on the reverse strand, counting down.
ACTACGATGCAAAATACAACGACCCTGATGGAGCAGAGCTTAAGATTCCTGCACTTCTTGATGACGAAAAACTCAATTACATCCGCGAGACCGCAAAAAAGGCGTATGCCGTGGTTGATGCATCGGGACTTTCAAGGGTTGATTTTTTCATCGACAGGGACAGCGGCAAAATCTACCTGAACGAAATCAACACGATTCCGGGATTTACAAGCATAAGCATGTTCCCGAAAATGTGCGAAAGCGAAGGTCTTGGATTCACGGCACTTTTGGACAGGCTTTTCGATGAAGCCCGGTGCAGGTTCAAGGCAAGGGAAACATTGAGGACTCAGCGTTAGATTGTTTCCGAAACGACCCTTTGACGCATTTTCAGGGTGAAGGTTTCGGATGACGGGCTTTCACCCTGACAGACAGACTTGCAGTTTACCGCCCTTCCGCCACAAGTCCGGGAGCGGCATGAAAAATCAAGCTCAAATCCGGGAATCGGTTCCTGGACTTTAATTTGGAGAAGATTATGGTACCTTATGTTTATCCAGAAGGATGCATCTTTGATTCGCTCAACGACATAGCCGGAAAAAAAATCACGGTGATGGGACTCGGGCTTAACGGAGGAGGAGAAGCATGCGTAAAGTTTTTCCTGAAGCACGGAGCCTATGTAACGGTAACGGACATGAAAACGCCGGAACAGCTCGCACCGACACTCAAGCGCATTTCCGAAGACGCTGAAATCGACAAGAGCAGACTTTCATACGTACTCGGACGACACGACATCGATGATTTCAAGAACGCCGACTGCGTAATCAAAAATCCCGGAGTGAAGATTCAGGGAAACGAATATCTGGCAGCGGCAAAAGCGATAGAGACGGACATCAGCATCTTCCTGCATTTTACAAAGGCACCGATAATCGCCGTAACCGGAAGCAAGGGAAAAAGCTCCACAGTCAGCGCAATCGACTATGGACTTAAAAACGCAGGATTCAAATCCTTTTTGGGCGGAAACATAACCGTAAGTCCGTTGACCTTCCTGGAAAAGACAGACGGAATGACCCCAGTGGTACTGGAACTTTCAAGCTGGCAGCTCGCAGACCTGAGGGGACGCAAAGCTTTGAAACCGAAGATTGCAATCATAACAAAAATCGTTCCCGACCATCAGAACTGGTACGACGGCATGGACAGTTACGTTGAGGACAAAAAGCTGATTTATGCAGACCAGGATGAAAACGATTATACGATTCTTGATTTCGACATGGACGACTATCTGACCGACAGTGAACATCCAAAGCGCGGATGCAAATGCTGGGGAGACCTTTTTGCATCTGAGACGAAGGGCAAGGTATTCAGATACAGTTCAAGTTTCCTTCCGTCCGGCATTTACGGAGCATATCAGGCATATCAGCCGGAAGAAGATGAGGTTTACGGATACTCAAGGCTTCCCCAGGAACTGATGAGCAAGGCCGCAAAGGAAAACAAGCAGACCGAAGAAAGAATCATGGGACCTCTTTTGGTTCCGGGCGCACACATGAGGACAAACGTCCTTAACGCAGCTCTGGTCCTTAGGCTGATGAGGGTTTCTCCCGAGCAGACGATGACCATAGTCGATTCATGGAAGGGCATACAGCACAGGCTTGAATATTTCAGCAAGTGGAAGAATCCGTACAATTCCATAAAGCTTTCATTCTACAACGACACCTGTGCAACGGTTCCTGAAGCATCTGCTGCGGCTGCAACTGCATTCAACCGTCGCGTCATACTGATTGCCGGAGGAACGGACAAGAACCTTGATTTCACCCCGCTTTTCGAACTGATGACGGGACACAAGGGCAAGGAGTTCATCCCGCTGAAGCTCTATCTTCTTTCGGGAACGGGAACGGACAAGCTGACCGACATGCTGGATCAGAAACTCGTAAACTATTCGGGACCGTACGATTCTCTCGGAGCCTTACTTGGAGTCCTCAAGACAGATTTGACAAACGACAGGGCCGAAATGAATTTTTCATACTTCAATGAAAAGGAAGACATTCCGGTCGTATTTTCACCGGGCGCAACATCGTTCGGAATGTTTTCAAACGAATTCGACAGGGGCAACAAATTCAAGGATGCCGTCACTGAAATGTTCGGCTGATGAAATCTTCAGAACCTGCGGATATCACGGCCAACAATTTTCCTAAACTTTTACATGCCCCGTCAAACTGCGGCGGGGTCCATCGATTTGGAGAACGAAATGGATGAATTATATGAAGAACTTTTGGAACTGAGGCAGCACATAAAGGACAGCTCCGAAAGCGACAGGGTTCCGACCGTTTGTACGGACGAAGTACTCAGGATGATTGCGGAACTTGCTCCCGTAAAGATTTCTGACTTCGATTCCATTCCCGGAGTCGGAAAGGTTTTCATCGAAAGTTACGGCGAACAGTTTCTGCGCGTAATCAACAGGCATCAGAGAAGGACCCAGAGCAGCGGATTTACAAAAGTCACTATTACAAAAAGCGTACAGGGCACCCTCAAGGAACTTGAAAAGAAACTCATCAACATAAACAGAAGGAATCATCTGCTCTACATGCCGAAGCTTCAGGCAAAATATGCGGTTGACCTTTACAGCGAAAGTTACGACGCAAGGGAAATCATCCTGGGAACGGGACGCAAGATTGAAGTTGCAAACCTGAAAAACGAAAGCCAGCTGAAAAAAATCACGGGTCTTTTAAGGGCGAACAACAGGCTCATAAGGGACAAGGGACAGAACGACCTTTTCATTGCATATCCGTTCGTAAAGGGAAAACTCACCGGCGAAAACTTTGAAGTGCGTGCACCACTCGCCCTCTTCCCGGTTACTGAAGACAGGTCTCCTTCATCGGTCAAGCTTTCTCTCGACCGTTCAAGGGACATACTTTACAACACCACTTTGATTCTGGCGTATTTCAAGACCAACGGACTGAATCAGTCGCTTCCACCGGAAGAAATCGACGACACGAGCCGCGAAAGTTTTTTTGAAAGCATAAAGACCTTCTATAAAAATACGAATCTGGACATACAGATTGAGGACGGCGAACAGAATCTTCATCCGTTCGTGGATTACACTTCCGAAACGTTTCCGAAATTCGAGCCGGGTCAGCTTTTCCTTGAAAACAGCATAGTCATAGGAAACTTCCCGATATGCTCCTCATCTATACAGAAGGATTTCCAGAAAATCGTCGAGGAAGGTTCAATCAACACTCTGCTCAACGACCTGTTAAGCGATTCCGACGAGGCGCGTCCAAGTACCGATGAAAACACGGTGATGGAAAACAACATAAGCTACATCAACGACCTGAACAGTTCGCAGGAAAAAGTCCTGAATGCAGTGCAGGTCACGGATGAACTTGTAATGGAAGGACCACCAGGAACAGGAAAATCACAGACAATCACAAGCCTGATTTCCCAGGCCGCATTGAAAGGTCAGACCGTACTGATGGTATCTGAAAAAAAGACTGCCCTTGACGTAGTATATTCCAGGCTCGGGGATCTTTCGCGCTTTGCAATCGTAATCGACGACGTAAACGACAAGAACCTCTTTTATTCTCAGATGACGAACATCCTTTCACAGACGGAACTCAATCTGCCGGAAGAAAAATCTGCACAGATGCTTTCCGCCGAAATCGACACGCAAATCGATCTGCTCGAAAGGATTGCCAAGGAACTTTACGTCCCCGACAGATTCGGAATCGAACCGTACAGGCTTTACCTGAGCTGTCCGCACAAGGATTTTTCAAACGAAGCGGAATTCGAAAGGGAAAAATTCTTCGAACAGTCGGTACCGAGTCCGCTCTTGGATTTGACATACGACGCAATTACGAAATGCTCAAAGACATTCACCGATGAAGACCTTGTCGCACAGGCCGATGAATACACGTCGCTTGAAAGTGCATATCCATGGATGAGCAGGCTCAGACAGTCGCTCACCGATTTTGACGTACAGCGCATGAATGAAAAATGGGTTCCGCTGAAAAACGAAATCGACGTACTGAATGCGAAAAATCCGATTGCAAGGCTGTTTACCGGAGGAAAGACGAACAGGGCGGTAAAGGAATTCGTGGAAGCTTTCTTCGATTCGTCTGCAAAGGAAAACCGAAACCTGCTGAAAAAAAATCCGGACGACTTCACAAGCGGAATCGCACACTACGGACGCTATCATGGATTGAAGCCCGTCTACACTTCCCTTTCACCGGAAGAGAAGCTTTATTTTTCTGCGATGAAGGCCGTCGAACGTCAGTGCAACAATTCGCTTTTTGAGGCGAACAAGGAAGTGAAGGAATTCATCTTCTACAGGCACCTCATGGATTTTGAAACGTCGCACCGCACCACGCTGATGAACATTTCAAATTTCCCGACCGCAATACGTTCAATCAGTCAGGACATACAGAAGAAGACAAAAATCAACAGGGACAACCTTGAAAAGAAACTGTTCGACTCTCTCGGAATGCTCACCCAGTCAAAGCGGCACAACGACATTCTGCGTGCAGTTGAATCAAAACGAAGGATGAGCGTAAACAAGTTCATCGGAAAATTCGACTTTGAACTTTTCAAGGCCGTAAAGATTTGGCTGCTCACTCCGGAAGTCGTTTCAGAAATCATCCCGCTCCAGATAGGAGTGTTCGATCTGCTCGTGTTCGACGAAGCTTCACAGATGTACGTTGAAAAGGGACTCCCATCAATCCTGCGTGCAAAAAAAGTCGTCGTTGCAGGAGACCAGAAGCAGCTGCGTCCATCAAGCCTTGGAACCGGAAGAATCTCTCTCGATGAAGATTCCGTTGATGAGGACGAGGAAATTGCCGCTGCCCTTGAAGAAGAAAGCCTTTTGGATTTGGCGAAGTACCGCTATCAGGATACGCTTCTCAATTTCCATTACCGCTCGAAATACGAAGAGCTGATTGCATTTTCAAACTATGCATTCTACGGCGGACAGCTTTACGTTTCACCGAACGTCAGCGAACCGGAAACACCTCCGATTGAAGTTCACAGGATGATGGGTGCAATCTGGGATAAAAGGCGCAACCTCATGGAAGCCGAATACATAGTCGGTCTTTTGAAGGACATATTTGCAAACAGAAAGGAAAATGAAACGATAGGAATCATCACGTTCAATACCAGCCAGCGCGATCTGATAGACGACCTCATCGACAGGGAATGCATCAAGGACAGCGAGTTTGCAGAGCAGATAAGGGTCGAGTCGGCAAGGACAAAGGACGGAGAGGACATCGGTCTTTTCGTGAAGAACATCGAAAACGTTCAGGGCGACGAAAGGGACATAATCATTTTCTCAATCGGATATGCAAAAAACGAAACCGGAAAATTCATCCAGAACTTCGGATGGCTGAATCAGGCCGGTGGAGAAAACCGATTGAACGTCGCAATCAGCCGTGCAAAGAAAAAGGTTCATGTGGTGACGAGTTTTGAACCGCATCAGATGAACGTCGAAAACGTAAAGAATCCGGGTCCGGTAATCCTCAAGAAATACCTGGAATATGCATCGGCGGTCAGCAGCGGAAACAGGTCCCTTGCAAAGGACATACTGGAGTCATTCGTACAGAACAGGAGCGATTCATCCCAGTCCGAAACCGAAGACACTGCATATCTTGATGATGTTGCAGAGGCATTGAAGGAAGAGGGATTTGACTTCGAGCGCAACCTTGGAATCGGCGGATACAGCATAGACTTTGCGGTCAAGAAAAACGGACGCTACGTACTGGGCATTGAATGTGACAGCGGACTTTACAGACGGAAAGGTTCTGCAAGGGACAGGGACTATCACAGGCAGAAGTACCTTGAAACGCGCGGATGGAAACTGATAAGGGTCTGGTCTCCATCGTGGTGGAAAAACAAGGCGGAAGTCGTACAGATGATAACCGACGCATACGACACCGCAGAGTGATTTTTATACGGACATCCAAAAAAAGGGTGTCCGTTTTTTTATGCTGAGTCACTGATATCTGCGTCGGTCAATTGTGAAAATCTTTCATTTATGATATAATCCCGCATGGATTTGTTGGGAAATTTCCATTTTCCGAGCAGTCATTAAAGTCAGGCCTTTTGGTCTAATCATACGAATTTAGGAGCGTATAAAATGACAAAGTT
>CACYBG010000119.1 GCA_902772605.1 uncultured Spirochaetaceae bacterium | reverse complement strand
CTTTTCAAAACGACTGTAGTTTATGAGGTTGCTGTTGATTATCGTACTGTTCGGTATGCGTATCATCTGATTGTCCAGCGTGTGAACCGTAACGCTCAACAGTCCGATTGAATCTACCGTACCGCTTACTTCTGAAACTTCTATATAATCTCCAAGCTTCAAGGCACGTTCCGCAACGACAAAGACTCCGCTTATCAGGTTGCTGACCGAAGTTTGTGCCGCAAAACCGATTGCAACTCCGGCTATTCCCGCAGCACCCCAGATTGCCGAAAGGTTTATTCCGAAAAGATTCAGGATGTACATAACAATCAGCAGATAGAATACGTAAGAGATTGCCCTTGTTATGAGGTTTACCGTGTGCGCTTCAAGTTTCTTGGATGTGGCACGCTTTACCGCCGCCTTGATGACCCTGTAAGCAACGTAAAAAATCACCATGGCGATTATGCTGGTCAGAACCTTCAGGAAATTGTCCCATGTCATAAAGGCTTTCAGTTCATCCAGATGCAAGAGCGATTTTGTCTGGTTTACTACTTCGACGGCAGCCTCTTTTGTAGCCTCCGCAATGTTTTCCGGCATTTCACTTCCGACCAGGACGGCATCCTCAATGACATCCTCGACAAGTTCTTCATCCATAATAAATCCTCCAAATGAAAAATCATCCTGCGGTAAACGAAGCTTTCAAATTGAAATCGCTTGAACAGTCGTTTTCAGGAGATTGTCATTACGAAAATATATAGGGAACCGCCGATTAATACAAGAAGTAATAATCAGTGATTCCCTTGTTACGGGTTTGTTTCGAGATGTAAAAACGGAATCTGTCCTGTCGCAAGTTTAAACTGTGTGCCGTATCAAAAATGCGAAATTTCAGAACCGATTAAATGACCAGATCCCTGATGTATTTCCGAAGCGATTTTTCGATTCTTGCCTTGTTCTTAAGGTTGCAGCTCATCCTCTCGGCAATCATGACTTCAATCCCGTGGTTTTCCAGATATCCGCTGAACTCATCGTAATCGGTAAAATCATATTTATACCATGAACTCAACATTTTCTTTACGGCCTTTCCCTCGCAGATTAAAAGCTTCGGATTCACTTCTTCCAAAAGCGCATCAGTCCAAGCCTCGGATTTTTTGTCCAAATCAATGTTGCGGTAATTCCATGCCAAGGATTTCAACTGCTCCAGCGACTTTGTGGTTTCGGTCGAAAAATAAAAGCAGTTCGATTTAAAGCTGTTTTCAAGAAGATCCATGCGTCCCAAATTTTCAAAAATCGAACGCCATGCACCGGCCAATGTGTAGCTCAGGTTCAGATACTCGTGCTCTTCCAGCGGATAGAAATTCCTGACCTTTCGATTGTAATAATTGTAATACCCCGGTCCGGGATTTATCCCCAGAAACATGATGTCGGCATTGTATACCATGGGACTGAAAAAAATCTGGGTCCCCAGATACAAGCGGTCGGCATCCTGACTGTTGTCGCAAAAATCGTCAAGTTCATCGGCAAGAACTTCGACTTCCTCTTCAATGTCCTCAATGTCCATAATCCCCCCTTTTTTTTATAAACGGGCCCCAACATCTTCTTCCATTATAAATGATGATTTTCCGTCTGTCGAATTTTATTCGAAATAAGAACGCAAATTTTTTTGACGAAAATTTTCCGCACTGATTTCTGACACTGAATGATAGTTGTGAGGGGAAAGCCTTCCCTCCGTTCGGGACTTTGTCCCTCACTACTCAGAAATTGCCTTTGTCAATTTCTGACACTGGATAATAGTTGTGAGGGGAAAGTCTTCCCCTCGTTCGGAACTTGCGTTCCTCTCTACCCCTTCTACGGGGTGCTCAAGGGTAAATTTTCTGCGCCTTTTTTTATTCTTGCTGACTGGTCGGTTACTTACCCCGTAACGCCCCAGACCGTTTAAGACTGAATTTCCGTTTTCCAAAATGTTGATTGAAAAAAAACGTCTCCTTAATTTTTTCTGTAACAATTCAATTTCTTGTTGATTTTTTTATTGGAAAACTGTAGATTAAGGG
>CACYBG010000118.1 GCA_902772605.1 uncultured Spirochaetaceae bacterium | reverse complement strand
GCGAAAGCTGCGGTGCATCAAGCCGTGTGAGACAGGGCAGCTCAGGACGGTGCGACTACTGCGGAAGTGCAATCAACGGATTCTGAAAAAAAATTAATCCGTCAGGAATTAATCCCGGCGGATTTTTCATTACATCAATTCAAAAACTTCGATTTATCCTCGCCTTACTTCAAATTCCAACTTCGGTTTTGATTCCTTGGACTCGTTCAGACGCTTATAGAGCTGATACATTTCTTCCTGCACGTTATATGGATTTTCATCTTTTGCAGGAGACATCGGTTCCCAGGTTCCATCGCTCTTAAGGCTGTGAGTCTGAGTGTTGTCGTTGAAATACATGTTGAGGACTTCCTTGACGTTTTCGAAAACCTGTTTATCCGTCACGGGGAACATCAATTCGATTCGGCGATCCAGATTTCTTTCCATCCAGTCGGCACTGCTAAGGAAAATCTCCTCTTCTCCACCGTTCTGGAAATAACAGATTCTGCTGTGTTCAAGATAACGCCCGACAGTACTGATTACGCGGATGTTTTCGCTCACACCCTTTACGCCCGGAACCAAAGTACAGATTCCACGTATGTTGAGCATGATTCTTACGCCTGCCTGACTTGCCTCGTACAGTTTTTTCACAATCTCCGGATGACAGAGACTGTTCATCTTGGCAATGATTAAGCCCGGATTTTCAGGACTGCTCTGCTGTATCTCCCTGTTGATTAATTCTATCAGTTTCTGTTTCAATGCAATCGGTGCCATGAAAAGATGACGCATCGTCTGAACTGCACTGTACCCCGAAATGACGTTCAGGAAGAAAGTCGCATCGGAAGCAATCTGCTGATTGGACGTAAAAATCGAAAGGTCCTGATAGACTTTTGCAGTTCCCGGATTGTAGTTACCGGTGCTCAAATGAACGTAACGCCTTAATCCGTCCGGTTCGCGCCTGATTACCAAAGCGATTTTTGCATGGACCTTTATGTTGACGATTCCGTAAACGACGGTAACACCCGCATTAATCAACTCGTTGACCCAGGATATGTTCCGCTGCTCATCAAAACGCGCCTTCACTTCAACAAATGCAGTCACCTGTTTTCCATTCTGCGCAGCTTTTTCAAGTGCACGGACAATCGGACTGTTTTTTCCGGTCCTATACAAAGTCATCTTGATTGAAAGAACATGCTCATCCTGAGACGCATCCTGAATGAACCTCACGACCGGATCGAAACTCTGGTACGGAACATTCAGAAGAACGTCATGCGAACGGATTGTATTCCACAGCTGACCGTCGGACGGCAAATCAACCGGATAAAAATGTTTCCAGACCGGATATTGAAGGTTTTCCTTTCCATCGATTTCTTCATCAGCCAGTTTTCCAAGACTGCGCAAATCGATTGGACCGTCAACGCAATAAAGGTCATCCTCCTGAAGATGCAGCTTGTTCTTTATGTAATCGGAAAGAGTACGGCTCGTCGAATTGCAAATCATGCTGACAGGGAACGAAGACTGACGCTTTACCAAAACCTCTTCCATTGCCTGAATGAAATTCGCACCGGCATCTTCGTCAACCGCAAAATCAGCATCACGATTCACCTTGAAAATCAGAGACTCTTTCAGTGCATATCCCGGAAAAAGACTGTCACCGAAAGCCGCAATCATGTCATCGACAAGTGTAAAACGCCTGCATGATTTCACATTCGAATCGGCATTACGGGCAGATGCATTTTCATCGCCGGAATTTTCATCCTCGGGCAACCAGATGATTCGTGAAACGTCGGATGGAATCTGGACAATTGCAACGGCTTCCTTTGAATCTTTTTTTGCAGAAAAGATGTCTTCCTTTACGCGGAAACCTTCCATCGGTCCCAAAAGGAATGCGACATACGAATGCTGATTTATGATGTGCGGAAATTCTCCGTCGGTTCTAAGCGGCGTCAAAAGAGGATAGATTTGATTTTTAAAATATCCCTGCACGAACGTTTTCTGTGAAGGCGTATAACTTTCAGACGAAACGTATTCAATTCCCGTTTCCTTCAAAAGCGGCAGGATTTTTTCATTCAGCAGATCATACTGCGCACCGATTATCTTGTGACAGCGTGCCGAAATTTTTTTCAGAAGTCCTGATGGAGTAAGACCGGAAGCCTCAGTCACATCGGGAGATTTTTCCAACTGTCTTTTTATGGAAGCAACGCGAACCTGAAAAAATTCATCGAAATTGGAAGTAACTATAGAAAGAAAATTCACACGTTCAAGCAGCGGTACGGAATCTTTTTCAGCCTCATGCAAAACCCTTGCGTTAAATTCAATCCAGCTGAGCTCACGGTTGATAAACGGAAAATTTGCCACAATCCACCTCCTTCAAAAAGTTTAGGGAACCTCTAAAAACATCGGTTTTCAAGATGCCGTTAAACCAAAGCAATCCTATATCCAAAAACGTTTTCAAACATTTCGCCCTTTTCTTTTATGGCAATCTTTTCAAGGCGAAGGTTGTCCACGGAATTCACATTCAGGGTCAAGGTATCTTTTCCAAGCGTAACCTTGCAGTCGGGGAATTTCTGCCTGTGGCTCCGATCCATCGCATCGGCAAGTCTGAGGATTGCAGTCAGTTTTAAAATCGTCAGTCGGTTTCCCCTTGGCTGAAGTTTAAACTCGCTGTCATCCTGTGGAATTTTCTGACCGCGATGATAGCCTGTTATCTGGGCGACTATACCGATGTCTTCACGGCTCAATCCGAATATTTCCGACTGGCTGATTATGTACCGGCTGTGGAGGTTATGGTCCTTCGCCCTTATGAACATTCCGATGTCGTGGAGGATTGCAGAGACTTCCAGCAAAAGCCTTTCGTGGCGGCTCATCCCCAGTTCCATTTCAAGACAGTCGTAAATCTTCAAACTGATTTGGCGGACGAAATCGGCATGCTTTTCATCCCCTTGATATTTCCTGAGCAGAGTCGTTGCACCCGCAATAATCTGAGCATCGAATTCCTTCTGCAGGTTTTCATCTTCCTTTGACCCGCGGCTAATCAAAAGACCCTCGCGGATTGAGGTTTCCGGCACCACCAGCGAAGTGATTGACGTTTCCTTTATGAATTCCTTGTACGCCAAAAGTGAAAGCTGAAAAGTCTGGGCATCCGAATACGAAAGATGGAACCTGGCGATTATTTCATCGGTTGAGTACTGCTGGATTTCATCGACAAAATCAATGAAATCTTGGCGCTGAATTTCCCAAAGGAACGGCGAAATGTCGGTACCGCAAAAAAGTGCGGCAATGCTCATGTCATGTCCGACCGCTATGAACTGCACGACCTGATTCAGATTCAGTTCCGAATTCAACTGCGCCCTTGTAGTCCTGATGTAATCCTTAAGGAATCTGCGACTGTCTTCGGCTTTCTGTTCATCCGACAGACTTGCAGCCACTGCATGTATCTGCTGTTCAATGATTATCGTTCCAAGACGCATGGAATGGGCACCTGCAATGCGACCTTTTTCCAAAAGCATCATTTCAGTTGAGCCACCCGAAATCTCCAGGATGACCGTATCGGCATTTTGGAATCTTGCGCTGACTTCCTTAAGACAATCAGTAACGGCTATGTAACGCAAGCGGTTTTCTTCAATTCCATCGATTACGCGGACTGTAAATCCGGTGCGGACTTTTATTCGGTCAACGAAAGGATCCCTGTTGATTGCTTCACGGACGGCACTCGTTCCAATGACAGAGGTTTCTTCCTTTGAAATTCCCCATGCCTTAAGCTGCTCGGCATAACGGTTCATAATCTGCACGCAGGATGATTGCGTCCCGCTGCTGATTGAACCGAATGTAAATACATCCCGACCAATGTTGATCGGGAATTCACTGCGGTCCAAGACCGTAACACGATGAGTATTCTGTTCAGTACTCGGCAATTCAGCAACCAGGAGTCTTATCCCCGTGGAGCCGATTTCAATGACTGCCTGCGGGGTCTGCATAGTGCCTCCTAGAGCTTGTCAATCAGCATCGAACACTTTCCAGACGGTATCGGAAGTGTTTTCTTTTTTTGCTCCAATATGTTAATCGTAAAGTAATACAGCTTTTCGCTTTCCATCTGTATTTCCCAACCCCTGGAGCTCTTGTTGCTCAAAATCGTAATCAGGTTACGCTTTAGAGACAGCTTCTCTACTCCCATTATTTCGAGGCTTGGAATTACCCAGTCAACGGTTTTGCGAGGCAAGCTGATTTCCAATCCGATGATGTTTTCAATCATCAGGGCAATTGTTGAAAGTCCGACGAAATGCAGGAACCTTTTTCGAGGGAAATCGTTGTCTCCCTTGAGTTGAGCCGGTCCTTCCTTGGTAGGAAGATAAGCTTCGTAAAGGTCGCCCTTCTTTTTTTCATCAAGAGGACTCAATCCTTCAAGTATATAATACATGTGTCGGATTGCACATTCTCGGGCAAACGCATACTGCTGATATTTTTCCAGACCCTTAATTATCATAAAATTGAAGGGCAGGAAAACGGAACCTTTGAATCCTTCGCCGGTTTCCTTAAACTCAGGGCAATCCATACTCAAAGACGGGAATGGATGGTCCGTACCGAAAGTCGCTGGATTGGACAGGTGAGCAATCAGCATGTCCGCACGGTCTGCATTCGGAAGTTCAGCCAAAAG
>CACYBG010000117.1 GCA_902772605.1 uncultured Spirochaetaceae bacterium | reverse complement strand
GGAATGGGAATGGGACAGGTTGGTATGCAGCCGATGAACAGTCCGAACGTTCAGTCCGTACAGCTGCCTAATCTTCAGCAGTACAACGCCGCCGCCGGACAGGGAAACATCAGCCTGATCATGGACGTCTTCATGGAGATGACCGTAGAATTGGGCCGCACCAAGAAGACAATCAAGGATATCCTCGGTATGGGTGAGGGTACGATCATCGAATTGGACAAGCTCGCCGGTGAACCTGTGGACATCCTTGTAAACCATAAGCCGATCGCAAAGGGTGAAGTCGTGGTCATTGACGAAAACTTCGGTGTCCGTGTAACTGAAATCCTTCCGGCAATCGAACACGTAACGAACCAGATGTAATTCAGCTTGCGGCAGGGGATTTTCCGGATCCTGATTTTTCGGGACGGAATCTTTTTCCCTCCGCCTGTGGAATTCGGTCTGTTTGCGCCGTTAATCATTGCCCTATAAATGAAGCTGTCGTCCGCATCGTTTTAGTTGCGCCGATGCTTTTTGCAGATGACACTGGAACTTCCGTGCATTTATGGAGATTCGTGCCGCCGTATGGTTGCACCCAAAGCTTTCCGACATGCGGGGTTTTTCCGGTGCATTTCTGTTTTAAAGGGCTGTCCGAGGCACTTTCGTCAGGATTTTCGGGAATATTTTCCAAAAAACTGCATAAATAATTAAAAAATCAGTCGATTTTGGGCTTTCGACAATTGATTAAACAGCCGGTTTAAAGTATTTTAAAAGAATGAATCTGTACTGAAACGTCTGTTTCGGAACATGATACCCTGAAATGCAGTGTTTGAAATCGCTGTATTTCTGCGATATTTAAACATGCGCCCGTTTGATGACGGAGCCGGTGAAATGCCGGTTGATGCCTTCCGTATTAATCGGCGGTTCCTTGGAGAACGGGACTGAATGGAGCTTTCGGAAACCTGGGTGAACGTTTCCGATCGGGATGATTTACCGGGCTTCCAGAAAATATGCTTTCAGGGGTGAAAGCTGATTTGGGTGGGGGAAAATAAAATTAATTCAAAAAGATTAAAGGCCATGTTTGTGGCTGTCGCATGTCTGTTTTTACCGTATGCATATCTGTCGGCCCAGAATGCCGATTACGTTACGACCCGCACGGAAGAGACTCAGGTTTCCGCCACAACGACTTCCGAAAAGAATGTCGGGACTGAAGTTTCCGAAACCGAAAGCATTGTACCGGCAAGGAATCAGGCGGAAAGCAGCATAACGCTTTCATCTGCCGCTAAGGTTCAGTCCAATTCCGACGGGAGCGCAAAGAAGGGCGGATCCAACACTTTCCTGGTTTTCCTGCGCATGATACTGGTGCTTGCCATAGTCGTTGCAATCATATGGATCATATTCAAGCTGCTTCAGAAATCTACGGGAGGTTCTTCATCCCGCGACGACAAATTCCTCAGGAAGGTATCTTCCATTTCGGTAAGTCCCGGAAAATCGGTTCAGGTCATTACGCTTGTTGACCGTGCATTCCTGATCGGGGTGGCGGACGGTTCCGTTAGCCTTCTGTGCGAGATTGAGGATCCGGAGCTGATTTCTGCCATGAACCTCTATGCGGACAAGAATTCTACGTCCTCAAAGCCGAAGAACTTCGGTGAAGTGCTGGAAATCTTCATGCCCAAGAAAAAGAATCCGGGTGCAAAGAAAAACGTATTTGAAGACGGTGCCGCTCAGCAGATACTTGATTCACTCAAGAAGCAGAGCGACCGCATGAGTAAGGGTGAGTGACATGAAGGTTGGATTTAAGAAATCGATGGGAAGGCGTCTTCCAAAAATCATTTTCCTTGCATTGATGGTACTGTTCTGCGTTCTTCCTGTAGCTTCTCAGGCAAGTTCCGAATTTCCCGAGGGTTCGACTAGCGGAGTCACTGCAATGAACGGGAACATAACGGGAATAGATTTTCCCAACATACAGTTTTCAGCGACGGCACCGCAGGATGGACATCAGGTTGCATTTTCGGTTCAGCTTCTCCTGATGCTGACTCTCCTGAGCCTTGCTCCTAGCATCGTCATACTCATGACGACGTTCCTTCGCTTCAGCATCGTTCTGGACTTCATAAAGAGGGCACTGTCGCTTCAGCAGGTTCCTCCGACGGCAGTGCTCAACGGAATCGCCATATTCATGACCATCTTCTGCATGTGGCCGACTTTCAACAAGGTTTACAACGACGCCTTCAAGCCCCTCTCTGAAAACAAGATAGGCCTGACAGAAGCGTATGAAAAGGCGGAATCTCCCATAAGGATGTTCATGTACGAGCAGATGTCCGACGACGACAGGTACATAGGCGTGTTTGCTTCCATGATAATGGACGACCAGCCTGAGACCCTTGCCGATGTTCCGACCTATGTACTCGTTCCGGCCTACATACTCCATGAACTTACGGTTGCATTCAAGATAGGCGTGCTCCTGTACATTCCGTTCATAATAATAGACATGGTCGTCGCTTCCATACTCATGAGCATGGGAATGATGATGCTTCCGCCCGTGCAGATTTCCATGCCGTTCAAGCTCATGCTTTTCGTGCTTGTGGACGGATGGGGACTTCTTACGACGCAGCTTTTCCACAGCGTCGGACTTTAACGGAGGTAGTATATGGATCTTGGTGAAATAGCACAGTTCATGCGTACGGGCATAATGCAGGTGTTCACGCTCTGCGCCCCGGTCCTTGGAGCAGCCCTCATAATCGGACTGATAATTTCCATATTCCAGGCAACGACATCCATACAGGAACAGACGCTTACGTTCCTTCCAAAGCTTCTGACCATACTTCTTGTTTTGGCTCTTCTCGGCGGATGGATGTTCAGCCGGATGGAAAATTACACCATCAATCTTTTCGAGCAGATACCGCGCATGGGTTGACGCAAGGGTTCCGGTCCGTCGGGGTCTCATCCGGGGTCGGCATCCGTTAAAAAAGTTTCTGAGGTCATATGTTACAGGAAATACTTGCAAGGGCTCCGGTCTATCTGCTGGTTGCCGTAAGATGTTTTGCATTTATAATGACTCTTCCTCTTTTTTCCTCCAGGACGGTCTCCAGGATTGCAAAGGTCACCCTGGCGATTTACTTTGCCTGCCTGATTGCACCGAGGCTTTCCGCTTCGTCGGGGGCTTTTTCGGTGTATGCGACATTCCTGACCCCTGAAGGCACGTTCAACCTGATTTTCATACTGCTGCTTATCGGCGAGGGACTCATCGGTATAATAATGGGTTTCTTCATCAACATGATTTTCTCTGCTTTCAGTACTGCCGGACAGTTCTTTGCATTCCAGATGGGTTTTGCGGCAAGCGAAGTCTACGATGCGCTCAGTCAGGTTGAAAATCCGCTTATGGGACAGTACCTGAACCTTGTCGCCATGCTCGTGTTCATGCAGACGGGATGTTTCAGGACGCTTTTTTCCGACGGACTTCTTGCAAGCTTCGACCACATGAGCGCAATATCTATAGTTGAGCACAACGAAGAGATGGTGAAATTCCTCTTGATGGGGCTCACCAAGCTTTTCCGCGATGCAATAATAATAGCACTTCCGCTTATGGGCACCCTGTTCCTCATAAACGTGGCGATGGGCATACTGGCCAAGGCATCACCTCAGATGAACCTCCTTGCAGAAGGATTTCCAGTGCTCATACTGACTTCCTTCTTCGTGCTTACGGTGCTGCTTCCTTATTTCATAAATTTCGCCGACAGCTCCTTTGCGATTGCATTCCAGAGTCTGGGGAACTTTTTCAGGTCCCTGGGCGGAGGAGGTGGAAGCTGATGTCTCAGATAGATTTGCAGTGGTTCGCACCCGAGGATGAGGGACGGACCGAGCAGCCTTCGGAACATAAACTCCGTAAGGCCCGTGAAGAGGGTCGCGTTGCAAAAAGCCAGGAACTCAACGGTTCGATTGTCTTTCTGGTCGGATGCGTGCTGCTTCTGTTCCTTGCGCCGTGGATCGAGGAGAAGCTTGAGGAGATGATGGTCTTCTTCTTCAATCAGGTTACGGTCGATAAGGTGGACAACGGTCAATACGTCTATGTGTTCGCCCGCTATTTCTGCATGCTCGTAATTCCGTTTGCAGTAGTGGGACTCATTGCGGGTGTAGTTTCGAACCTTGTGCAGAACAAGGGCTTCCTGTTCACTACCAAGACCATATCGCCGAAATTCGACAAGATAGTTCCGCATTTCGGACAGTACTTCAAGAGGACGCTTTTTTCGTTCGAGGGCGTCTTCAACATAGCAAAGTCAATCCTTAAGGTTGTAATACTGATTTTGGTATGCTTCCTGATGATATATTCCCAGAGGGACAAGCTGCTTTCTGCCGAGAACGTTCCGGGTCCGATGCTTGCGATGAAGAATTTCGCGTCGGTGGCCGGAATCATGCTGATCGTATCCGCCGTAATACTACTGGGTATCGGCGTGCTTGACTACATGGTGCAGAGAAGGCAGTTCAGGGAGCAGAACAAGATGACCAAGCAGGAAGTCAAGGAGGAATTCAAGGAACTGGAAGGGGACCCTGAAGTAAAAAGCCACCTTGATTCCGCCCAGAGGGAGATGCTTTCGCAGAACATACCCAAGGCTGTGCGTGAGGCCGACGTTCTGATTACGAACCCTACGCATTTTGCAGTCGCGGTCCAATGGAAGAAGGACGTGAACATAGCTCCTGCCGTAACGGCGAAAGGCGAGGACATGCTGGCCCAGAGCATGAAGCGCATGGCAAGGGAGAACGACGTTCCGATGATTGAAAACCGGCCGCTTGCACGTGGACTTTACAACGATGCAAAGGTCGGCGACGTCATACCTGAAAACTATTGGCGTGCCATAGCGGTAATCTATGCGCAGATCGGGTATATCGACAAAAAAAAGTGATAAAAAATCCATGAAAATATGGGGTCTCTGGAAAATCAGCATTGAAAATTTGGGGATTATGGGATAAAATCAATAGAAGTGGGTGGGGATTAGTATGCCAGAAATTAAAAATGAAAAGGATAAAAAAAGGTCGAATTCGATTCTGTCCATAATAAGCGGTAATTCGGTTGCAGTCGCCGTCATCCTTACGGTGCTCATGATGTTCATACCGCTCAACAAGGTTGTAGTTGATATTGCCATGGCCCTCAACCTGGCGATTTCCTTCATAATACTCCTGACCGTCATATACACGCGTCGGGCGTCGGATTTTACGTCCTTTCCGAGGGTGACCCTGCTTGTCACTCTGTTCGGACTAGCAATCAACATAGCGTCCACTCGTCTGATTCTGACAAATCCGGTCATCGGCAAGTATTCCATGGGCAACATTCCGGGACAGAGCTCCCTTGTTCAGGCCTTTGCAAACATCGTTACGGGAAAGAGTCTCGTAGTCGGATTCATCATATTCATCATATTGATTGTGGTTCAGGTCATAGTCGTAACCAAGGGTGCCGGACGCGTTTCCGAAGTCAGCGCAAGGTTTACGTTGGACAGCATGAACAGCAAGATGTTCGACATCCAGAATGAACTCAACTCGGGAGCCATAACGGAAGAGGAGGCCTCCAAGCGCAAGGAGCAGATCCGCCGTGAAGTCGATTTCTACTCTGCCATGGACGGTGCCTCTAAATTCGTAAGCGGAAACGTCAAGGCCGGAATTTTCATTACGGTCATAAACCTTGTGGGCGGCATCATAACCGGTGCAATGGCCAACAACGGAGCCTTCGATTTCGGTTCTACTTTCACAAGCTATGCAAACCTTACGATAGGCGACGGACTCATGTCCCAGCTTCCGGCCCTCATGCTTTCGTTTGCAACGGGTATACTCGTCACCGGTTCTTCAGCGGACGAGGTCATCGGGGATCAGCTCAAGAAGAACTTCTCCGTCAGCGGTACTGCTTACGTGATAGTCGGTGCGGCGCTTGCCGTCATGGGAATAGCATTCTTCGGACCTGCAACCCTGGTTCTCGTTCCGGTCGGAGGCATATTCGTCTACGTCGGAATACGCATGCAGCGCATGAAGAAGGTCGAGAAGGCTCAGGAGGAATCAAGGGCCGTTGCGGCGAAAAGCAAGAAGCAGACCGGATCAAGCCCGGACGACGTTTCTCCGATCGTTCCTTTGGATGCGCTTTCGCTCGACCTTGGATACGCACTTGTTTCCCTTGTCGATAAGGAAAAGGGTGCGGAACTCCTTGAGCGCGTTACTAGAATCAGGCGTGAACAGGCGCTTGACCTTGGACTTGTCATTCCTCCGATACGAATCAGGGACAGCATGAACATAGAGCCTGACGAATATTCGTTCAAGATTCGCGGAATTGAAGCCGGACGCAGCCGCCTTAAGCTTGGGCATTACATGTGCCTCAATACTGGAAACGTAAAGAAGGACAAGCTCCTTAAGGGTGAAGCGACCCAAGACCCGGCATTCGGAATGGAGGCCATCTGGGTTCCGGAAATCAAGCGTGCTGAAGCCGAGCGCGTAGGTTATGCCGTAATCGATCCGCCGACCATAATCGCTACTCACCTTACCGAAATCATACGCCGTCATGCTGCGGACATCCTTACGAGACAGGAAGTCAGTGCCGTCATTGCAAAGGTCAAGGAGACCAATCCCGTTGTCGTTGACGAAATCATCAACGGTCCGGACAAGCTTACCTACGGTCAGATTGAAGCCGTACTCAAGGCCCTCCTTGAAGAGCAGGTCAGCATCCGCAACATGGTCGTCATCCTGGAGACTCTTTCAAACTTCTCTCCGATTTCGAAGGATCCGTGGACTCTGGCGGAAAAGGTCAGACAGGCTTTGGGCGCCCAGATCTGCCTTCAGTATGTCGACGAAAACAAGGTGCTTCCTGCACTCATCATGTCGCAGGCGCTTTCTGAGAAGATACTGGAACACAAGTCGGTCGTTGCCGGACAGAAGCCTTTCGTCGCTTTCAATCCGGTTGAAGGACGCAGGTACATAGAGGCGATCAGTAAGTCGATTGCGGCGATAAGCGAAAAGAATTATCTTCCGATCGTGATTTGTCCCGATGAGGTTCGTCTGCTCGTCAAGTCGTCTACGGAGCGTGAGATTCCGGGACTTGTCGTCCTTTCGTTCAGTGAAGTTGCAGCCGCAGGAGCGGGCATCAAGGTTGAGCGCATAGGAGATATCGATGAACAGGGATGAATCCACTGAAATGTATACCGATTATTTGACCGTAGAAGCTCCTACCTATGAAAAGTGCAGGGAAATAATCCACCGGAGGCATGGAAGGGACTGCAAGATACAGCACCACGAAACGTTTTACAAGACCTATCTGGGCGGACTTTTCTGCAAGGAGCTTGTGCGCGCCTATTATTCCACCGAAATGGAACCTCCT
>CACYBG010000116.1 GCA_902772605.1 uncultured Spirochaetaceae bacterium | reverse complement strand
GTTCAGTGTTAACCATAAAATCCGCAATTTCGCAGTAATTCCTTACAGTATAAAGAATTACGAGAAATTGCAAAGGACCGCTGATTAATGCTTCGTGTATTAATCAGAGGTTCCTTAATTTCCCGGAAGTTTTCGATGCCGACTGATGTTTAGAGACGACTCTGAAATCGAAATTGAGAAACGGCCTGGAAATCATTTCCAAAACAAGCTGTTTGGATTTTGTTCTTGACGGGAGAATCGATGTTTATGGAAGAAAATGAAAGAAAGGACAAAGATAAGAAAAAGGCTTTTTTCAAAATGGTTCCCCAGACTTCAAAGCGAATAAAGCAGAACATAATGCTTGCCGTTGGACTGGTGTTCATAGTCGTCGGTGTCATCGTGACTGCATTCAGCTACAGTTCCGCCGAATCCTTCAAGTTCAAGCCTTCAATCCTGGCAATCCTGCTCGGTGCGGTTTTTCTGTTTTTCGGCATGGGACTTCTGCAGAGTTCATTCGTGATTTTCGTCGGACTCATGATTTCGCTTCTGGGCGTTCCGTTTTTTCTGGCCGGTCTGGAAATCATCGAGATAATCCCCATCAGGATGATTCCGTATGCGATGATTTGTGCCGGCGGTTCACTTTTCATATCCGGAATGTATAAATTCCACAAGCCGCGTCCTTCGTACATTTTTCCGTCGGCCATGCTCATAATCCTGGGCATATTCTTCTGGCTCTTTTCTGCCGGAATACTCAGTTTCTCACTTACGACTTTCACTTCAAGATGGCTTCCGCTTATGGTCCTGATTTTGGGAATCGGTCTCGTGGCCGTTTTCTATGTTCAGCAGATCATGAAAAAGGATTTTCCCTACATGGAAGAGGAAAAGGACGAATCCTTGGAAGACGATTCTAATGAAGGCGTGCATCATGGCGGGGCATCTGAAAAAGAAGGCCTCAATCAATGAGCGGCAGGAAGATTGGTGGAAGAGTCCGCCTCCGTGGATTTTTTACGGTCCTCGCAACGCTCATCATTCCGTTGATTGCCGTTTCCTGTGCAAGTACGAAGGTTGACGGCAGCGGTGAAGGTTCGTCTGAATCGGTAAGCATTGCAATCCCCAAGCGTAAGAACACCTCGTATTTCTTTTCCATAAAGGATGACGTGATGGAACTTGCGCGAAAAGGCGACCCGGCATCAATCAGGTCCCTTGTTTCAAAGCTCCACAAGCCGTTGAAGGAAAACTACACCGACAGGGAGACCATACTGCTGAATGTCGTTGCATCAATCATGTCGAAGGTTTGGCCGTCCGAATCGTTTTCCGCTGACATCCCGAATCCCGATTTCTACAATCCCTACATCCCGATCATAAATTCCGTCGATTTTGGAATCTATGACAGGGGGTCCGGCGAATCTGATTTCTTTACGCTTCTGCTCCCGAACCTGCTCGTGCTGACAGGTGACATGAAGGCTGATTATATAGAAGAAATGAAGGCGTCTCTGGAAAAGTGCATTGAGATTCAGCCTGATTCATCCGTTGCAAACTATCTGATGGGAATGCTCTGCATTTATGCCAAGGATTATGATTCGGCCCTTGTTCATCTTCAGAAATTCGGTACGAAAATCAGCGTGGAACCGAGGGAAGTCATTCTGGCCAAGGAAAAGGTCTACTTCCTGTGCGGAAATTATGAAACTGCACTTGAATTTGCCAACAGGATTCTTGCGCGTAATCCGAACGACAGGCAGAGTCTCGATATTGCATGCAGGAGTCTGGTGAAACTTGAACGTTGGGATGAGGCGCAGGACTGCTCCGTAAAAATCCTCCAGATTGATCCCGAAAACATCGATTACATACTGCTCAGGGGAAGGATTCTGATTGCAAAGGGCGAGTACCTCAAGGCATCCACCCTTCTTGATTCTTGCGAAAAACTCGGTTCAAACCATAAGGACTATCTTCTTCTGCGTGGATGGCTTCAGAAAAACTGGAGCAAAAACATGTCCGCCGCTTCCGATACCGCGACGCTTGCACTTTCACTTTATCCTGACGATTTGGAACTGCTTCTTCTTGCCGCTCAGATTGCATCGTCATCCGGTACCAGGATTGCAAAAAAGAGTGCATTGGAACTTGTCGCTCCCGTACTTGCCGCAACCCCCGATAAGTATGAAGCGCTGGAACTTTATGTAAAGGAATGTCTTCTGGTCGAACGCTATGAAGATGCCTGTGAATGTACAAGCCGCATGATTGATTCCGGGGCTGCCAACCTGGACATCATGTGCTGTCATGTTGAAGCTTTGGCCGGATCCGGAAAAAATGATGAGGCATGGGAGGTTGCGTCCAAACTTTATGAGGAAAATCCCGGTTCGGAAAAAGTCGTCCAGACCTACGTCAAGGCGATGATTTCGGCGGATAAAAAGAAAGAGGCTTTCGAGCTGATTTCCAATCTGGTCAAGACGGCATCCAGTTCCATGAAAAGTTTCCTCTATTATGAAAAGAGCCTGATTGATTCTTCATCTGCCGACATACTGAACGACCTTCAGCTCAGCCTTTCGTTCAATGCCAGAAACGTCGATGCGCTTTACCGGATGTATAGGGTCCACTATTCAAATAAAAACTACAAGATGGCCCAGTTCTACCTGAAGCAGGTGTATTCAATCCGTTCGAGCGACCAGAACGTGCAGGCCCGGCTTGCAGAGCTGGAAAAGCTTGTCGGAAAATGATTTGCACTTGCTTTCCACACTCCGTTTTACAGCCTTGAAAATCCTTTCAATTTATGATAATCTTGTCCACCATGGGTCTTTTTATGGGCGTCCCTGTAAACGTCGTTTCAGGTGGGGTCTGTTTTTTGACTTTCCCGAAAGTTTTTTGGGTAAATTTGAAAATGCGATGTTTTAAATCCTGTAATCTCGGGGGTTAAAACTCGACAGAGGTCTGATGACTTGCAAAATGAGTTTCAGAACCTCCCATATTTTTATAAGGAAGGAATTGAAAATGTCTTTTATCACACTTTTCCTCAGTACTGGTGCTGGTGCATCCGGAACAACAGGCGCCGCAGGTTCAGGTGGCTTGCTGGGTAGTTTTGGAATGTTTATTCCGCTGCTTCTCATTCTTGTAATCATGTATTTCTTTATGATTCGTCCTCAGAACAAAAAGCAGAAGGAAACCCAGAAGATGATTGAAGCCCTCAAGAAGGGTGACAAGGTCGTTACGATCGGCGGAATCCATGGAACTGTTGCAGCAACAAAGGAAAGCACCGTCATCGTTAAGGTTGATGATGGAGCCAAGATTGAATTCAACCGCACTGCAATTGCAACGGTTATCGTCGATAAGCCTGCTGCCGTTGAAATGAACAAGCCTGAAGAAAAGAAGGGCTTTTTCGGCAAAAAGACAAAGGAAGACAAGATTACTGAAGAGATAAAGGATAAGGATGCTCAGTCTGCTCAGCCGGCTGAGGATTCCGAGGCAAAGTAAAGATGAATAAGAGAAGTCGTTTTATTCTGATTCTGGCAGTTCTCGCAATTTGTTTTGGATTCTTGTGGCCGTCACTCAAGTGGTATGCTTGGACGCCAAAGGAAGACCAGGCTCTTGCGCTCAGCTCGCTGGAAAACATCAAGAGCTATTCAAGTGCAAAGGCATCTGATGATGTCAATGAATTGAAGGCGGCCGTTAAGGCGGATCCGTCTCAGGTCCTTACTGATGACCAGAAATGGCTGTTGAAGGCTGCAAAAAAGAATTACAAGGATATGTCTCTTCCGGTACCTAATCCGATGACACTCCGCGATGCATTGGCTTCATTCTCAAAGGAAGAGGAGCTTGTGGAAGTCGTTGAAAAGCGTTACCGCGAAAAGATTCTGGCAGACAAGAAGTGCTATCAGAATTCCGTTAAGCGTGGATTGGACTTGAGCGGCGGTATGAACGTCATCGTAAAGGCCGATTTGGATTCTGTCGTTGCAGC
>CACYBG010000115.1 GCA_902772605.1 uncultured Spirochaetaceae bacterium | reverse complement strand
AACCGCTGATTAATACACGAAGCATTAATCAGCGGTTCCCAGCAATTTCTCGTAATTCTTTATACTGTAAGGAATTACTGCAAAATTACAGATGTTATTGTTAACACTGAACGAGCATACGGGGGTATGCTACCCGCTTTCGGATTCCATAACCTCCAAGGAAAAAATCCCTGGAGGCAAATGTTGCGGTTATACTGATTCTAAGCGTTCGGATTCCTCAGACAATTTGAAATTATCTGTCAACCCAGTTTTTTGCAAAGTCCATTACGCACATGTGGCGATAGGCTTTATGCGTATCATAAGAAATTCCGACTGCCGTAAATTCTTTGCTCAATAGATTTTTCCTATGGCCAAGTGAAGAAACTCCATCGTCAACCAAAAGCTGAATCAAGATGTCGCGTGCAGTTTCAGCTCCGTAGGAAATGTTTTCGCCGGCATATGAATATGACTTGCCGTACTTGTTAAGCTCAGAAGAGAAATCGCTTCCGTTCGTCCTGTCATGACCTGTTTCCCTTGTCTTTCCCTGCGTTGACGAATGTGCCTTTGCCATCTTGTAAAGGCCTTCCGCATATTCCAGTGTTCCAAGTGAAGAGATTGCAGACATGTCCCTTACGCAGCTTGTCCAATAGCTTGAACTTCTTGAATTGATAAGCGGCTTGATGTACTTTTCTGCATAATCGCGAGGATTGGATCTCATGAGGTTGACTTCCGCAATTATCGAAAGTTCAAAATCTGAAGCGGATACTGTCTTGGATGAAGTCCTTATGACTGAAGTATCATCAGCAGTTTTTTTGTTCTTGTTTTGATTCTGCTTGTCATTCTTCAAATCTTTCTGATTTTTATCTTTCTGGTTCTTATCTTTCTGATTCTGATTTCTTTGCCTGTCATCTTTCTGATTCTGGTCTTTCAGCATTTTATCTTTTAAAGGCCATCCTCTTTCCCTTGCATCCTTGAATTTGTTCTCCAGATTCTTTTTCTGCTGTGTCGTTTTCTGAGAAAATTCCGATGTACGTAAAGTCGGTTTTGCAAATGCAGAACCACTGAATGTCAATATGGCTCCCAAAAAAACGAAAACTTTAATTCCAGTCTTTATTTTCATATCGTCCTCCGATAAAAAAAATTCGGGAAATGCCGATTGGTACGGAAAGCTTTAACAGAGACTTCCATGTAAATTAAGCAAACCCAAAAACATTTTCCACTTATTTTAATATATTGTCAATATTCAAACTGCCATTGGAAAATACCGCCCACGACATGACAAAATCACAACTTGAATGTAAGATTGAATCATGGAAAACAAATTGAATCTTGCCGCTGAAAGGCTGAATGAAATTTCTGAAAAAATAAAATCCAGTTCGACCGAAACAAAAAGACGTCCGACATTTCATTTTGCATCTCCCGCCGGATGGTGCAACGACCCGAATGGATTTTCCTTCTATAAAAATAAAGTCCATCTTTTTTTTCAGTGGCATCCTTTTTCAAACGAATGGGGACCCATGCATTGGGGGCACGCAACGACAAAGGATTTCGTAAGATGGGATTATCTGCCTCCTGCCCTTGCACCCGATTCACCGGCTGATTGCGACGGTTGTTTTTCAGGTACGGCAATCGAATCACACGGAAAACACATCCTTTGTTACACTGGAGTTTCAGAGGGAAGACAAAACCAGTGTCTTGCTTCAGGCGACGGATTCAAGTATGAAAAATTTAAATTCAATCCGGCTGTTACCGCCAAGGACATTCCCTTTGAATATCAAAGGCAGGATTTTCGGGATCCGAAGATTTTTGAAAGGGACGGAAAACTTTTCATGCTCTGCGTGTTGAAAAAAATGGACGGATGCGGAGGAATGGTTTTATTCGAAAACGATTCTACGGAAGATTTATCGACATGGAAATTCCTGAATGTGATTGCAGAATCGGACGACGGAAAAACCGGAATGTGGGAATGTCCGGATTACTTTAAGCTCTCGGAAAAAGATGCATTGATTTTTTCACCCCAGGAAATGAAGGCTGATTTTGACAGGGGATTTCACGACGGAAACAATTCGGTTTACATGTGCGGCAAACTCGATTTTTCCACTGCAAGATTTTTTCCAGAAATGCTTGGAAATTCCATGACTTATTCGCAGATAGATTTCGGCATCGATTTTTATGCACCGGAGACCACCGAACTTCCAGACGGACGACGCATAATGATTGCATGGATGTCATCCTGGGAAAGTCCTTCCACTCCAAAAGACTACCCTTGGTCCGGCATGATGACTTTTCCAAGGGAATTGAGATTTCATGAAAACAGCCTGATTCAAAATCCCGTTAAGGAAATACAATTATATAGAAAGGAACACAGACGATTTGAAATCAGCATACAGTCGGACGGTGAAAATGAATTGCAGGAAACCCATGTGCCGGATGCGCGACATTTCGATTCCGAACTTGAATTTAAAATCGATTCGGTAGACATGCTGATTCTTCGGATTGGAAACGAAAGCCATTTTTCAGAATTGAATTATTGCACGAAATCCATGCTTTTGACTTTCGACAGGAAAAACACGCTGAACTCTGGCGGCAAAATAAATTCCAGATCCGTAAAAATCCCGCCGAAACAAAACGGAAACATTTCGCTCAGGATGCTTGCAGACACGAATTCCATTGAAGTCTTTGCAAACGACGGATTGATTGCATTTACGAACGTTTTTTTTCTTCCTGATGATTGCGAGGGAATTTTCATTCTGGCAACTTCAAGGAATAAAAAAAATGACGAAAAAATAATTTTCGACTACAATTCAATTGCAACATGAATTGTAATATGACCGAATTTTTACGGAGATAATTATGAAGATTGCAGTTTTTTTCCCGGGAATCGGATACAGGTTTGAACGTCCGCTTTTAAGGGAGACCATGGCTATTGCAGAAAAGCGCGGTTATGAAATTCTTTGCGTCGATTACAATGGATTTGACGGAGATGCAAAACACAATCTGGATGCAGCGGTTGAAACGGCGGTCAATCAGACGGAGCGTATTCTGGACGGTAAGGATTGGAGCAAATTCAACGGAATACTTTTTGTCGGAAAAAGCATTGGAACTTCGGTCGCCGCAATCTATGCCCACAGACACAGAATCAACTGCATGAAAATTCTACTCACGCCAATTCCACAGACTTTCAGCGTTGAAATTGAAAATGCAATTGCTTTTTACGGAACTTCAGATCCATGGATAAGTCGAAATCAGGTTGAAGATGGATGCAGGAAAAATTCCATTCCACTTTCAATCTTCGACGGAGCAAACCATTCGTTGATTTGCGGGGACGAAAGCAAGGACCGGAAGACATTGGATGAAGTCCTGAAGGAAATCAATCGATTCATCGCGGAGTAAAAGCTCGGTTTTTCCATGCAAGCCAAGCGGTAAAGTCGAAAATCCTCCGCATAAATCAGCATGAACAAAAAAAATCCACCGGATAACCGATGGATTTAAGAGCGGTAGAAGGGAGTCGAACCCTCGTCTCCAGCTTGGAAGGCTGGGGTAATAAGCCGTTATACGACTACCGCATAAAACTTGAGCGATGGGAGGATCGAACTCCCGACCCACAGATTAAGAGTCTGTTGCTCTACCAGCTGAGCTAATCGCCCGAAGTGATATTGAATATATATCTTATTTTTATTTTTGTCAACTACCTTCCGAAATTTTTATAATTTTTTTTCCTATCCCTGACGGTAAGAAATTGCCTAAACCATTCTTAACGTTTTCTCAGAATCCTCTTATTTCCATTTCATGCTCCTTAGGATGTTTAGGATTATATTAAACTTGTAAACTTTGAAAACCAAACGAAGGAAGGAGATGCCTATGAAACTTGTT
>CACYBG010000114.1 GCA_902772605.1 uncultured Spirochaetaceae bacterium | reverse complement strand
GTCGCTCTTCCTTCAGCTTTCCGCGGCGATAAAGGTCCGCGATTCGCTTTTCCTTCAGGAGACGAACGAAAGGCGACTCAAGAAGAAAATAGCCGACCAGGAAAAAAAAATCAGGGAAATACAGGACAGGATAGACGAAAACCTCAAGGATGCCGATAGGGCCGTCATTCAGATTGAAAACGAATCTTCCGGCGTGCAGGAGCAAAAGCTGAACTTCTTTCAGTCCGTGGCATCTTTTTTTTCGGAAAAGGAGGAGAAGCCCGTAAAGGATTCCGTCAACGAAGCGATAAAGATTTACGGTGAAGACGGTGCAAAACTCCTTTCCCCGGATGCCGAAATCTGGAGTACGGGCATGGCTAGCCGAGATTTCATCAACTTCATGTCCAAGGAAAAAGTCAACGGATACCTTACCGGAACCCTGACCTTTTACGGAAACTATTTTTCCGCATCCGTTCAGCTGACACTGTATCCGGGAGGAAAAAGCGCAGGTTCCATAATCGAGGTGGGGAACGTGGACGACATGGTTTCCGTTGCCCGAAATGTGACGCAGTACCTAAGGACGGTCGTAATCAACAGCAGTCCCGTAAAGCTTTATTTCGACATAAGCCCGGAAGAAGCCGCAAGGAAAGCGATGGTAAAGGTTGACGGAATCGTTGAAAGCCTTTCGGGAAACAGCCTTTCGGTTACCGCAGGCATACATACGATAAACATTGAGAGTCCGGGATACGAAACCCTTGCCGTGACTTATACGTTCAAGGATTCGGACAGCTTTTTCGTACGGATTCCCATGTCGGAACGTAAGGATGGAACGTACTCCGTATACCTGAAGGAGCCAGTCGAAGGCACGCTGTTTGCAAACGGAAAAATCGTAGGGGACGGAATGCACGGGGGCAGGGTGAGCGTAAACGGTTCGCCGGTAATCGCCCAGATACGGACGGAAATTCCGGGAGTCGAAGGTGTCGATGAAGAGGGAAATCCCGTAGTTTCAAAGGACAAGGCGTTCGGAACGTTCTTCTACATACCGGAGGCACTGCAGAAAGACGGGGCGGAACTTGTCGTAAATGCAAAGCCCGTTGACACTGCATCACTCATAGACGGACGAAGGAAATGGGCCTACAGGGGATACTCTGCATTCATCCTGACGCTTCCTGTGACACTTTTCATTGCTGGAAACTATGAAACTGCTGCAAGGGGGTACAATTCCGGTTACGTAGACCTGGATACCGTTCGCGGATGGGAATATGCACGTACCGGAGCCATAGTGCTGAGCGTGGGGGCGGCGGGCTTCTTCATATATGAGCTTGTCCGCTATCTCCATGCGGCATCATCGGTCCTTCCTGAATCGGCAGTAGAGGCAAAGCCTTCCGACATGGAAAGGATACGTTCAGCCGTTACTGCATACGACGAATCCAAAGCCGCCGAAAAATCCCCTGAACCGGAAAATTGATTCGTGCGGAGGAATGCATGCACCCGGGACGTTTGAAATGCTTCCCGGCTTTTATAAAAATAGGAGGAAAAAATGTCTTTTGCCGATAAGCTTAAGGCCCTGTTCGGAAAGCACAGGACGCAGACTGAGGATTTTTATGATGATTTGACGGATGCACTGATAGAAGGCGATCTTGGTGCAAAGGCTGCCGTGGAGATTGTCGGTGCCCTTGAAAAAAAATGCCGCGAAGAAAAGGTTTCCGAAACCGACGGCATAACGTCCATGCTTACCGACATGCTCAGACCGTACGTTAAGTCGGTTGATCTTCCCGTCGAAGAGGGCAAAGTGAACATATTCATGGTGCTTGGAGTAAACGGAGTCGGTAAGACCACCTCGGTCGCAAAGATTGCAAAACTTTACTCCGACCGCGGAATCAGCGTAATCATGTCGGCATCCGATACGTTCAGGGCTGCTGCGGTTGATCAGATTTCCACGCACGGTGAAAGGCTTGGAATAAGGGTCGTAAAGCACCAGATGGGAAGCGATCCTTCTGCCGTGGTCTTTGATGCGGCAAGCGCCTGTGAAGCTAATGGCGGCGGACTTGTAATTGCAGATACTGCCGGACGGCTCCACAACAAGGAAAACCTTGTAAATG
This sequence comes from uncultured Spirochaetaceae bacterium, assembly GCA_902772605.1. Lineage (GTDB taxonomy): Bacteria > Spirochaetota > Spirochaetia > Treponematales > Treponemataceae > Treponema_D. The sequence continues at coordinate 3,965 of CACYBG010000114.1, read as the reverse complement.
AACTCAAGAAGATAGACAGGGTCGCTTCATCGAAAGCTTCTCCCGGATGCTACAGGAAGATTCTGGTCGTTGATGCAACTACGGGTCAGAATGCACTTAGGCAGGCCGAAGTATTCAACGATGCAGTCGGGATTGATGCCGTCGTCATGACCAAATACGATTCCACTGCAAAGGGAGGCGGAATAATTTCAATAGGCAGGGAACTCGGTCTTCCGGTCGCATTCGTCTGTACCGGTGAAAAATATCCGGACATTTCGCGTCTGGATGCGGAAAGCTATCTGTCGGATTTCCTGGGAAAATAGAAATTGGATTTACAGACCGCCGTTCTTTCGCTGCACCTTCTATTTACTCTTTTTACTCCCGGACAGAAAAATCTGGAGTCCAGGTTCCACCCTTCGGATGAAATGACCCGAGCGGAACGACTCAACATGGTTATGGAAGTAAGGAATTTCATCGCTTCGGAAAAATATGCCATTGAATCGGGAGGTGCCGATGAATCCGAGTCTGAATCTGACGGCGAAGGACTCGGTGCACTGGAAAATCCTTCGTACGGACCTCAGAGCGGAGGCGTTTCCATGGACTTCGGTTTTCCCGTAACCAATGCGGCTGAAGTTCTGTATTCAAATTCCATGGACAGGATTGCATTCTTCCAGTACGGAGAGGAATACTTTGCAGCTCCCGATCCGCTTGACGTAAAGAGGCATTCCATAGTCTCCGTGAATGACGATTCGTTTTCACGCACCGAATACGACGGACTTTACAGGATGCTCGAACGTACGGTATGGAAAAACGGAAAGTCTTCGTCAGCAATATCCATGCAGACCAGGACCAGATACACGTATGCGGATTCATCTGCCAGACTTCCGAAATTCTACGGCGAGGAGAATTTCAAGGACAATACCTATAGGGAAGTCCGATACAACAGGACCGGTAAGCCCCTTGAAATCGTTGATTACGATGTGGGAGCTGCATCAAACGGCGGTGCAAAAAGAATCCTGAGGAAAAAGAGCAGCTACACCTACGACGTAAAGGACAGGCTTGTAATCGATTCTCAGCTTGAGAATTTCACGGACGGCACATCGAAATCGACCAAGAACATATATTCGTATACGGCCCTTTCAAAGCTTCCGGACGTAAGCTATTACGAGGACAACGTACTCAGGATACAGACAAGCTACAGGTCCGACAGCGACTATACTCAGACCGTATATTTCGACGGCGGATTTTCGATAAGTGCGGAATATCAGGGCGGCGAGCGGATACTGGAAATAACCAGGATAAACGGAGTGGTGATGAGCCGAAGGACGTTTAAGGAGGCCGAATCGGATGAAAAGAAATAGACTTTCCTCCATACGGTGGATGACTTTCATTTCCAACAGGTTCAGCAAGGTTGACGGCAAGGGAAGGACGGCCGTTACGTCGACGCTTTCAAGCCTTGGAATATGTTTCGGAGTGATGGCCCTGACTGTCGTAATCAGCGTGATGAACGGATTCCAGATGGAATTCATCGATGCGATAATGGAGATTTCCTCATACCATATACGTGTATCGGACGTAGGAAACGGGCAGGAATTCGAAAGCTGGTGCGAATCAAATCCGATGATTGTGAGTGCAGAACCGTTTTACGAAGCCCAGGGACTCATGATTTCAACGAACGGAAAGGAAAGTGCCGCTTTGGTCAGGGCGGTTGACGCGGAAGTAATGGAAAGGGATGCCGGATTTGCCCGTGAAGTCCATATGGTTTCGGGAGATTTCGACCTTTCGGACCCCGATTCAATCGTGCTCGGAAACGATCTTGCAAGGACCATAGGAGCCAGGGTCGGAGGATCGGTAAACATTTACGCACTGAGCGGAACGACGGACGTCAGCCTGATATCTCAGGACCGTCAGTTCTATGTGACCGGCATATTCTATTCGAACTACGGCGACATCAATTCGGCCTATTCCTTCGTAAGCCTTGAAGCCGGCGAAAAGCAGTTCGGTTCTGGTGCAAGGAAGATTTACGGCATAAAGCTCAAGGACAGCGAGAGGGATTCGATTGCCATTTCAAGGATATCCGAAGCATTTCCGGAATCATCGACTCAAAGCTGGAGGTCCTACAACAGGACTTTCTTCGGTGCACTCAGAATAGAAAAGAACATGCTGATGATGCTCGTCTTCCTGATTTTCGTGGTCGTAGCAATCAACATATACAACGGAATGCGCAGGATGGTCTATGAAAGGCGCGAGGACATATCGGTGCTTTCGGCATTGGGTGGAACTCGCTCTCAGATTCAGTGGGTGTTCATAATGAAGGGCTTCATGACGGGACTGAAGGGTGCCGTACCGGGACTTATGCTCGGACTTCTGGTAACCGTAAACATGGAAAAGGTGTTTCTGTTTCTGTCGAAGGCGCAGTTCTGGATACAGTATTTTTTCATGATGATAGTGAATCCTGCGAATGCGGATATGGTTCAGGAAAACCCCATGTTCAGCGTTTATGCCAACATTCCCGCAAGGATGGTCCTGTCCGAGATAGTTGCCATATTCCTGTTCGGGATACTTTCGTCTCTGGTTGCAGCAGGCATAGCCAGCAGACAGATTTTACATTTGACGGTTGCGGAGGTCCTTCATGATGACTGATGTTTCTACCGGTGCATGCAGCGCCGATTCCATTGTCCGCATAAGGGGACTGGAAAAGACTTATGTGACTTCAAGCGAAAAGCTTACGATATTGAAGGGTCTGGAGATGGACGTCCCGCGCGGAAGCAAGTGCGTCATAGTGGGGCAGAGCGGAAGCGGAAAATCAACCCTGCTGAACATAATCGGCGGACTTGATTTTGCTACTGCAGGTTCTGTTGACGTAGACGGAAAGATAGTCAGCTCCATGACCGAGGATGAACTCACCTCATACAGGCAGAAATTCCTGGGGCTTGTATTCCAGTTCCACTATCTGCTCAAGGATTTTACTGCTCTGGAAAACATATTCCTTCCTGCGTACATGGCGGGCGTTCCGAAAAAGGAAGCCATGGAAAGGGCCAGGTCTCTTCTTTGCGACGTGGGGCTTGAAAACAGGGCGAAACATCTTCCGTCACAGCTTTCAGGAGGCGAAAGGCAGAGGGTTGCTGTTGCAAGGTGCCTTGTAAACTCCCCGGAACTGATTCTTGCGGACGAACCTACGGGAAACCTTGATCCTTCCAATGCGGAACTGATAGGCGAACTTCTTTTCAATCTTGTCGACAGCCACAGGAAGACTTTGATTCTGGTTACGCACGACATGAACCTTGCGTCCCAGGGCAACGTCAGGTATTTCCTGAAGGACGGAACCATTTCTAGGGAGGAGCGATGACATTCAGATCCAGCGTTCTGTATGCACTCAGGCTCTTTTTTTCAAGGCCTGGGTCGGGAGTTAAATCCCATGGAAGCCGCAGCCTCATGGGAGCCATGCTGTGCATCGGAATCAGTCTGGTGCCTCTCGTTGGCGTACAGGTAATCAGCCAGGGCATGATAGACGGAATAACGGGCCGCATGATAGGACTTTCCACGCAGGATCTTCAGGTCAGGGTGAACTCGTATTCAATGCAGATCGATACGGCTGAAAAGATGAATGAACAGGCCTCCAGGATTCTTTCTGCAGATGGAGTCAATGCGGTCTATCCCGAAATGCAGGGCATGGGGCTTCTTGTTGCGAACGGAATCAGGTGCGGTGCATCCGTAAGGGCAGTTCCCGCGGACATGTTTGAGAGAAACGAAAGCTTTGCGACCCTGTTCAAGGTGATTGAGGGAAATGCGGACCTTTCTGCTGAACGTGGCGCCGTACTCGGTGAAAAGATAGCGACCGAACTTGGCGTTCATCCGGGTGACGGAGTAAGCCTTGTTACCGTAAATAAGGTGGGCGAAAACATACTTCCGAAGATGAGCCGGTTCACCGTTTCCGGAATAGTCTCTTCAGGATATCAGGAACTTGACGCGCTTTGGGTTTTCAT
>CACYBG010000113.1 GCA_902772605.1 uncultured Spirochaetaceae bacterium | reverse complement strand
CAAAATCCAGCCGGAACAAAACAAAAGCTGAAAAACTACCCGGAAAAATGCACGTCACTGGAGGGAGCAGATGGACATAAGGGACATTAGGAATCAGTTCAACCTTGAGGCTTCAGAATACGATGAAAACCGAAGGCGATTCATCCCGTGCTTCGACGACTATTATGCAGGTGCGACAGACTTTGCTGCAAAGGCATTGGACCATGAACCGAAGAGGATTTACGACCTTGGATCGGGAACAGGACTTCTTTCCTCCTTCTGGTTCAGGCATTTTCCCGATGCGGAATACGTGCTCGTGGACATTGCGGGCGAAATGCTCGAACTTGCAGGAAAACGCTTCAAGGGTCTTCCGAACGTAAGGCTTGAAGTCATGGACTATTCCATGGAACTTCCCGCGGGAAATGCAGACCTTGTGATTTCAGCCCTTTCGATACACCACCTTGAGCACGACGGAAAGAAAAATCTTTTCAGGAAAATTGCGGACTCGCTTTCCGGTTCAGGGACATTCGTAAATTACGACCAGTTCTGCTCGGAAGATTCAGAAATGAACGGAAAGATTGAGTCGTACTGGATTCAGGGCATAAAGTCGTCCGGAATTTCAGACTCGGAATACTCTCGATGGCTTGAACGGAAAAAGCTCGACAGGGAATGCAGCATAAGGCAGGAATGCGAATGGATACGCGATGCAGGATTCAAAAGTTCCGAGTGCATATATTCGTCGGGGAAATTTGCAGTCATATTTTCACGGAAATGAAAACAAAGGTCTTCCGGTTGGTTCAGGAAGCGATTACATTCACTGTCAACTTAAAAAAACGGATTTGGAGACGGGCCGTATGGAAAGCATAAGCGTAAACGGAAAGGAATTTGAAGTGAAGAAGCTTCTCGGAAAGGGAAAGGGCGGATACTCGTATCTTTCAGGACGTGACGGAAAGCTATTCGTCGTAAAGCAGATACACCACGAGCCATGCAGCTACTACACGTTCGGAAACAAGATGGAATCGGAACTTCGCGACTATGAAAGGCTCAGGAAAATCGGCATACGCATGCCCGCCATGATTGACGCGGATAAGGAAAATGAACGCATACTGAAGGAATACGTGGAGGGAGAAACCGTTTACGACCTTGTTCGGAGCGACAGGATGAAGGACGAATACCTTGGCCAGGTCCGTGACATGTGCAGGCTCCTCTACCCGGCAAACACGAACATCGACTATTTTCCGACGAACTTCGTTGTCCATGACTCTCTCGTCTACTACATCGACTATGAATGCAACGACTACATGGAGGAATGGAATTTCGAAAACTGGGGCGTCAAATACTGGTCCAAAACGGAGGAATTCCTGAAATACGAGTCGGAGCATTGACATGAAGAAGCTTCTGTTGAACACGCTTAAAATTTCGGCGGCCGCAGTGCTTTCTGTTCTTTCGGCACAGGTACTTAACCTTCAGTTTCCGGTCTCTGCAGGCATAGTCGCAATACTTTCCGTACAGCCTACGAAAAAGGAGACCCTAAGGACTGCATCGGCACGTCTTTTTGCATTCATGGCGGCCCTTTTGATTTCGTCCCTGCTGTTCAATCTGCTCGGATTTACGGTTCAGGTCTTTTTCCTCTACCTTGCACTCTTCATACTCGTCTGCCAGTGGCGCGGATGGATTTCTGCAATGGCCATGGATTCGGTCCTCATATCGCATTTCCTCACGTTCGGAAAGACAGGTCCAACGGAGATTCTGAACGAGGCCCTGCTTTTTGCACTTGGAGTCGGATTCGGAATGCTCGTAAACATCTTCCTCCACAAAAAGACCGATTGCATCGAGACCCTCAAGGAAAGGACCGACGAACTTATAAGGCTTACCCTTCACCGCATGTCGCTCAGAATACTGGACCCGAACTTTCCCGACTACGACGGAAACTGCTTTTCCACCCTGAAAGAAAGCCTGTACGATGCACGGAAACAGGCCGAGGAAAACTTCAACAACCAGTTTTCGCGCAGGGACACCTTCGACGGAAGATACGTCGCCATGAGGGAAATGCAGACGGGAATCCTTGAAGAGATGTTCAAGTGCGTAAAGAACATTTCGACCGTTCCCTGCACCGCATCGACCGTAGCCGACTTCCTTGAAAAGACATCCCGGGAATACCGCAGGGACAACGACGCAGGCTCTCTTATCCGTGAACTGGGGGAAATCCGGCTCAAGATGAAGGAAATTCCCCTTCCTCAGGACAGGAACGAATTCGAGGACAGGGCATACCTTTTCATGCTTCTGGAAAGGCTTCAGGAGTTCCTGAACATAAAGAATGCATTCATGAAAACACCCGGAAATGCGGATTAAAGCCCTGTTTTTGGCGTATTAAAGCGGATGAAGGCGCATGAAAGCCCTTCGAATCGAAAAAAAACGCCCGAAACCGCTCAATTTGACGACTTTAAGGCCACAATGGGGCTTCAAGGACTAGAATTTTTTTTGTTCTTAATATATAGTTTCAGAGTTGCATTCTGCCGCTGACTTGGTGGAATCAAAAAAATTGTATGGAGAATCTTTATGACTAGAGTAGAATTGGTAGATGCCATTGCTGGATCAACCGGAATGACGAAAAAGGACAGTGATGCAGCTGTAAAGGCTTTTATCGATGCCATCACATCTGCATTGGTAAAGGGTGACAAGGTTCAGCTGGTTGGTTTCGGAACTTTCTCTGTTGGGGAAAGAAAGGAACGCAAAGGTCGCAATCCAAAGACAAACGAAGAGATTGTTATTCCTGCATCAAAGGCTCCTAAATTCAGCGCCGGAAAAGCACTTAAGGATGCCGTCAACAAGAAGTAGGATGAATCCTGTTTTATATGCCGTCCCGACCCTGGGGCGGTTTTTTTTTGAGTTCCGGGCGGCACGACCATGATTCTGCAGTACGACTGAAACTCCGTTACCCGGCGACCCTTTTTTCTGGGGCTTCCGGGGTTCGGTAACCCTCATTGTAAAACGACGCAGGCGTCATTTTACAACGCTGCGCGCCCCTACACCCCCTGCCGCAGTCTGAAAGCCCGTCGATTGACACTGCACTGCCAATAAACGATTTTTCCGAGTTGATAAAGTTTTTCAGTCTTCATTCCGTGGTACAGTGGGGAGCAGAGCCAGAACCAGTCTGAAGTCCGCCTTTGAGCATCTCCTCCATGGTGTGCCATCCGAGGACTGCGCATTTTACGCGTGCCGGCATGAAGCTTATGTTCTTGAGCGATGCAGCCTCATCCAGTTCCTCAAGTTCGGAATCGTCGGTAACCTCGCCCTTTATCATGCCCATGAAAAGGGATGCAAGCCTCAGCGCCTCATCCTTGGTCTTTCCTATTATGTCGTCGAGCATCATGTCCACGGACGCCTGGCTTATTGCACAGCCGGAACCGTTGAAAGTGCCGTCGGAAATCAATCCGTTTTCATCAACCTTAAGCTGAAGGAAAATGTTGTCTCCGCAGCTTGGATTTACGCCCTGCAGGGTAAACGTCGGATCCTCCATTACGCCCTTGTGCACGGGATTCAGATTGTGTTCGTTGAGTATTTCTGCATAAAGCGACTTCAGATCCATGTAATCCTCCGGTAATGTCGTATAAGTCGAATGTCAAGTTTTGAAAATTAAAGTTTATATCAAAAACGGCTTCCCATCGTGAACCTGCCCCAAACATCGCAGTGTGCAAGTTTGTGTCTGAACCACGATTCCGACCGTTTTTGCCATAATTGACAAGTTCAAAACTCGCCATTGGACGGTTTTATTGGCATAGAATGGAAAAATGTCATGTTTTGCATTTACCAGGCAATGCCAGTTTTGAGATTATTCAATAATCTGCAAAAATCGACATTTAACCTTATAAAACCATGAAAACGCGGAAATGTCCATAACCGGAGCATCCGGCGTTTCCCTATTCCTTTATCCCCATCCAGGAACGCACCTTTGAAAGCTTTTCGGCAAAGACTTCCACTTCACTCTCCGAATTGTAGAAATAAAGGCTTGCCCTGGCGGTACTTCCGACTCCGAGCTTCTGCATCAAAGGCTGTGCACAGTGATGGCCTGCCCTTATCGCAATGTTCTCGGTATCGAGTATGGATGCAATGTCGTGCGGATGAACTCCGTCTATGGTGAAAGTAACGATTCCGCAGTGCCTGAGCGGATCTTCATTTCCGATTATGTGTACGTGCGGAACAGCCTTCATGCGTTCAATCAGCATGGTACAGAGCTTTCCCTCGTTCCTCTCGATGTCCTCCAACCCGATTCCTTCGATGTACCTTATTGCCGCAGCCAATCCGACGGCTCCCGAAGCATTTACTGTTCCTGCCTCGAATTTATGGGGGACTTCTGCATAGGTCGCATCATCGCGGGTCACGTACTCAATCATCTCTCCACCCCTCAAAAACGGCGGCATCCGTTCGAGTATGTCCAGTTTTCCGTAAAGGACCCCTATGCCCATGGGACCGCAGAGCTTGTGTCCTGAAAATGCAAGGAAATCCGCTCCCAGATCCTTTACGTCCACCTTTTTGTGCGGAGTGCTCTGTGCACCGTCAACGACAACCAGGGCACCCTTACCGCCGTTACCGACCGCATGTGCATGAGAGGCTATCTCCTTCACCGGATTAGTGATTCCAAGTACGTTGCTTACGTGGGTCAACGAAACTATCTTGGTTTTGGACGTAATCTTCGACTTCCATTCTTCCTCGCCTATTACGCCGTCATCGCCTGCCTCAAGGAAAACGAGACGCGCACCCTTCGTCTTGCATAGCATCTGCCATGGAAGGATGTTTGAATGGTGCTCCATGTACGTTATGACAATCTCATCGCCCGGCCCCACGTTCTCAAGTCCGTATGTGTATGCAACCAGATTGAGGCTTTCGGAAGCATTCCTGGTAAATATTATCTCCCTGTCGTCGGCATTGAGGAACCGTGCGACCGTCTGTCTGGACTGCTCGTACATGTCCGTGGCCTTGACGGAAAGCCTGTAAAGACCCCTGAGAGGATTTGCGTTTGCAGTGCGGTAGAAATTCTCCACGGCTTCAATCACGCATGCCGGTCTCTGTGTCGTGGCTGCATTGTCGAAATAAATGAGGTCCTTGGTCTCACCCGAAGAAAGGAGCGGAAAATCCTTACGGATTTCTTTGGCGTCAATCATAATACATCCTTGGGAACCTCTGATTAAT
>CACYBG010000112.1 GCA_902772605.1 uncultured Spirochaetaceae bacterium | reverse complement strand
TTGGCAGGCGAAACCGATTTTCTGGGACGCGGAGTCAGCTACTGTGCAACCTGCGACGGAATGCTCTTCAAGGATAAGAAGGTTGCGGTAATATCCTATTCAAAGAACGAGGAAAAGGAAGCCGATTTTTTAACCGAAATATGCAGCGAAGTCTTTTATTTTCCTCAATACAGGGATGAAATTTCCGTTTCACCGAAATGCAAAATCATAAATGCCAAGGATTTTAAAATCTCAGGTGGCATGAAAGCCGACAGACTGACTTACGACGGAAGCGAACTGGAAGTTTCATGCGTATTCATACTGAGGGAAAACATTCCTCCGGCACAGTTGATTTCCGGAATCGAAATGGACGGAAACCACATAAAGGTTGACAGGGGCATGAAGACGAACATTCCGGGCTTCTTTGCGGCAGGAGACATTACCGGTACCCCGTATCAGTATGCAAAATCTGCAGGTGAAGGAAACGTTGCAGCGCTGTCAGCAGTCGGATACCTGTCGGACATTGCAAAAAAATGAATTTCAATCCATGTCCTTCTCGGGGCATGGATTTTTTTAAATGAACCGGAATTTTCTAAGGTTGATATGGACGGAACGTTTACCAGGCTGATAACGAACGATCAGCATTACAGCGAAGTGATTGACAGGATTTCTTCCGTCAAAAGACAGTTGTGGATTGGAACTTCAGATTTAAAGGATGTCTACATAAAATCCGGAAACAGAACGATGCCGCTCCTTGAACTTCTGGCCGATCTGGCAAAATCAGGAGTGGAAATCAGGCTGATTCATGCAAAGGAACCGGGAAAGAATTTCCGCACTGATTTCGACCGATATCCCGCATTGATTGAAGGAATGGAACGTATGCTCTGTCCGAGGGTCCATTTCAAGATAATCATATTCGACATGAAGATTGCATACGTCGGTTCTGCAAATTTAACCGGTGCAGGACTTGGAATGAAAAGCGATAGAAACAGGAATTTTGAAGCCGGAATCCTAAGCAGCGACAGAAAAATGGTTTCATCTGCCATCGAGGAATTCGATTCGGTCTGGCGTGGAGATTTCTGTCCTGAATGCAGACGCAAGGATTTTTGCCCGGAGCCGGTAATTTAGGGAACCGCCGATTAATACACGAAGCATTAATCAGCAGTTTCCCGTAGTTTTTATGCGTTCAAGCGCTCAATTCCTTTTCGACGTATTCATCGATTTTTTCAGGAGTGTCGGTCGGTGCAAAACGAAGCTTTACGTTTCCTTCCCTGTCAATCAGGAATTTCGTGAAGTTCCATTTGATTCTTGAACCGATTTTTCCCTTCGCCTCAGATTTCAAGAAAGTATACAGCGGAGACTCATCCTTTCCATTCACATCGATTTTGGAAAACTGGGGAAACGTAATTCCAAAGCGTCCGGTACAGAACGTGTGGATTTCTTCATCGGTTCCCGGAGCCTGATTCAAAAACTGGTTGCACGGAAAATCCAGGATTTCAAACCCCTGCGACTGATATTTCTTGTACAGTTCCTGAAGTCCCGTATACTGTGGAGTAAATCCGCATCCGGTGGCCGTATTCACAATCAAAAGAACCTTGCCCCTGTAATCATTAAGAGAAACGTCGTTTCCATCCCTACCCTTTACGGTGAAATCATAAACAGTCATAATCTGCCCCCTTTGATTTTACAAAATTAAATTGTGTACAATTAAAATATACAAAATCCGTTTGCTTTTGTCAATGAATTTCTATATAATTTCATCATGGACTTACCTGAAGATTTTGATCCCCTTGCATTGGACAATCAGCTGTGCTTTTCTCTTTACGTCTGCTCGAAAGAAATAATCAGAAGATATCAACCGCTGCTTGAACCCCTCGGACTGACATATACCATGTACATCACCCTGCTTTCACTGTGGGAGAAGGACAATGTAACCGTAAAGGAACTGGGAAAGACCCTTTTCCTTGATTCCGGGACACTCACGCCTGTACTGAAAAAACTTGAAGGCCAGTCGCTTGTAAAACGCAACAAAAGCATGGAAGATGAAAGGTCCGTCATCGTATGCCTTACAAAAGAAGGTCACGCACTGAAAAAAAAGTGCATGGACATTCCGCAGAAAATGGCATGTTCCAACATCCTTGACCTGCAGAAAGCTCCGAAACTCCTTGCAATGCTACATGAAATGATGCAGAAAATCTCGGACGATTAATGCTTCGTGTATTAATCAGCAGTTCCTTAAATCCTTTATTTTTGATAAAATCCCCGCATGGAAGAGCTAAAAAAGAAAGAAATTTTCGGTTATTCATTGGGCGGATTCGGAAAAAATCTGGCATACGTCCTCGTTTCATCCTATACGCTGTACTATTATAATTCCGTATTGGGTGTAAGTGCATCTTTTGTTGCAGTGCTGTTGATGGTCGCAAGGATTTTCGACGCTTTCAACGACCCCATAATGGCCGCAATCGTTTCCAAGACAAAGGGAAAGTTCGGAAAATACAAGCCCTGGATTCTTTCGGGTGCAGTATTGAATTCACTGATTATCGTGGCAATGTTTTCGGTTCCGGATCAATTGAATCAGACGGGCATAAAATTCTACATCACCATAACCTATTTCCTGTGCGGAATCACCTATACCATCAACGACATTCCATACTGGTCGGTAATTCCAGCCATCACCCAGCCGGGAAGAACAAGGGAAAACCTGACTCTTTTCACCCGAATGATGTCGGGAATAGGAACAGGTCTTGCAACTGCCTTTACGATGCTGTGCGTCAGACAGCTTGGGGGCGGAATCGATTCGGAAAACTACAAAAAGGGTTTCATGATTTTTGCCTGCATAACGGCCGGACTCTATACGCTTTTTACGGTCATAACGGTCATAAATCTGCCGAAAGAGCGTTACGTAGAGGATGGAAACATTTCCATAAAGGAGATTTTTTCATCCCTTTTCCACAACGATCAGGCGCTTGTCGTTTCAGCGATAATCATCCTCTTCTTCTCTGCAATCAGCATAACCATGAACCTGGTGCTTTACGTGTTCGAGCATGAAAACATCGAGATGGTGATGTTCGGAAAAACTTTCGACTACAACAAGCTTTACACCCTGTACATGGTGCTTGTCGGCGTGGTGGAATTCCTGAGCATGGGTCTCTTTTACCCGATGTTGAGGCAGAAACTTTCAAACCGCAAGATTTTCAAGGTCGGAACATTCAGTGCAATCCTTGGATATACCGCATTCCTGGTGATGGTTTTCATAAATCAGAAGATGAATTTCTGGGCCATTACGATTCCGACACTGTTTTTGGCATTCGGTCTGGGAATTGCATACGTACTGATTTCAGTATTCATTGCAAATTCGGTGGACTACGGCGAAAAGAAAACGGGAAAAAGGCAGAACAGCATGATTTCCTCCCTTCAAACGCTGATGCTGAAACTTGCAACGTCTTTCTCGGTATTCATAACGGGAATAGGAATCGACTGGATAAAATTTACGGATGAAATCGAACAGGCCAGGGACGTAATAGTCAGGGAAAGGCTTCTTTTTTCCATCCCTCCACTAGCCTGCATGGTCGTGGCTTTCATTCTCCTGTGCAAGAGGAAGGATTTGTAGAGGATTTGCCGTATAAAAAAATTGCACCTGCTCAATCGGACGTAAAGCTCGGTTTTGCAGGTGCTTTTTTTTGACCTTCAGTTGAAATGTCAGTTGACGGCCACGTATTTTCTTACAAGACGGATGCCTACCGTATCCATGATTGACGCCGCAGGTGCATCAGCATAAAGGCCGACTTCCAGTTTATTTTCATTTGACATGGCATAGCAGCCGCCTAAATCTATCAGGTTGCCGGTGTGGTCGCTTAGGGTATCGTCCATGGTCCATTCGTACAGGTTTCCGGTCATATCGTAAATTTCAAGCAGATTCGGGTCCTTGGTTCCTACGGGAGCTGAACTTTCCGCTTTATAAACAGCAACACCATCCAACTCATTTGAACCGGCATATCTATAGAGCCAATTTTCATCATCTGGATTTCCGCCGCGAGCAGCAAATTCCCATTCAGCACGTGTCGGAAGGCGGTATCCGTTCTTTGCCGTATCGTCATTAACATTTGCAGCAGTAATATGTCCGTTTTCATCAACATTGGTTACCGTTATAGTATATACAGGTTCAAGGTTTACGGATTCGCTCAGTTTATTGCAGAAATAGACGGCATCAAACCAAGTAACGCTGTCAACGGGATACCTGTCTCCCGACGTATTTGCCGACGGATTTTCGGAAAGGGTCTTTGTTCCCTCTTCCCCCAAATCAACGGTCCTATCCTTCATTATGGCTTTATAAAGGCCCTGGGTAACTTCGTATTTACCCATGATGTAGGGAGCCAGCTCCTCAGTATTGTAAAATACCGACGAGCTTGGAATATCGTTGTCCCCGTAAACTGTCAAATCCCTATCCAGAACAACCACTTCGCCGGTATATTCTATTGTACTGTTTCTATGCTTTATTCCGTTTAAGCCGTCAATGGTAAACTCAGCGTCTTCAGTACCTCCACCATGTTCAGGGTTCGAAGGAGACGTGCCGTTCACGCAGGACGCAAAAGCCAACAACATGGCAAAAGAAAGAAACCCACCCATAATTTTTTTCATACAGACCTCCAAGACATATAAGAATTTTCTACACCTTGAAACGCCCACGTCTGCAGAACAGCATGAGAACTTCCAGCCTGTCATTTCATGTTTTGAGAAACGTAGAACTTTCCAAGAGATTTTGGACATTATGGTTAATTCAATTTTAATATAAATTCCGTACATCTGCAAATTTATTTTTAGAAAAGCGGAAAATTTACGATTTAATGGTAAAAATCAGCCGATTTTTAATCTTTCTCCAAACGCGCGAGAATCGATTTTGAACGGACATTGCGTTCAGTCGATATGGATTGCATTTTTTCCAAAAAAAACGTCCAATCGCCCGATACGAAGGTCAATTTTCGTTAAACTATAGTTAAATACTCAGTTAATCAACATTTAACAAATTGTTAATCATTAAACAGTTTAACAGTTAAATCATTAAATATCTAGTAACATATCGTTAAATATTCGTTTAATCGTTTAACATCTATTAAAATATTAACTTGACATTAAACCGTTAAATCCTTAACATAGTGGGAAAAATTGGAGGAAAAATGAAATCATATGCATTCGCCCTGCAGAAGGGTGGTACGGGAAAGACCAGCATATCCGTATCGGTTGCCGTTGAAATGGCCATGCGCGGAAAGAAGGTCGTTTACATAGACTGTGACCCTCAGGGAAACTCAAGTTCATGGCTGCTCAATGATTTTGACCACGAACTTGCAGACATACTTTACGACAAGGTTCCTGTCCTGGAATGTGTATTTCAGTCGGACGTAGAAAACCTCTTCGTCATCCCGACTTTCGGAGTAGGGGGAACGCTCAAACAGTTCGCCAAAAACGAGCACTATCCGTTCAAATTCCAAAAGCAGATTCTGCCGGAGCTTGAAAAGCATTTCGACTACTGCATATTCGATACGTCCCCGGCATTCGACGAGTTTGAAAAATCCATATTCATAGGCTGCAACGAGGTTGTCCCCGTTCTGAAACTGGATGAATTTTCCAAGGACGGATGGGAAATCTTCATTAAAAACCTTGCACCGGTCGAAGCACAGTACGGAGTGAAGCCCGTTTTCCATAAAATCGTACTGAATCAGCAGGATAAGCGACTTAAGACCCAGAGTGCATATCTGGAAGCGTTTAACGCCATAAATTCCGACGGAAAATTCGATTTCATCATCGTACCGACCGATCCTGCGTTCTCAAAGAGCCAGAGCATACATACGACCATATTCGATAAGGCTGTTTCGACCAAACCGGAGACTCTGGCAGCCATATCGGGACTTGTTGAGAGGTTAATCTAATGGCAGTTCACTCAAAAAACCCATCTTTTTACGAACTTCAGCGAGAAAAAATCGCATCCAGCGTGCAGAACAGCTTTGACAGCATGGGCGTCGTACATCCGGCGGAAAAGGAAATACCCGCACACACCCCGGTAATGCCCGTTAAAGCCGAAGAAAAGCGGGAAACAAAGGAAGAACCTGCTGTTATCAAAACTGTTACCCCTGAATCAGGCGAAAAGAAGCGCAAAGACGTGCTCATAGGCATACACGTAACGGAAGACGAAAGGAACGAACTTCGAAAGCTTTTCTGCTCAAACGGCTTCTCACTTGCGACGGCCTATCGGGCTGCAATGTCTTATTTGAGGCAGGATATAGAATTAGGCAAGGCCTACATCACAAATAACGGTGAAATATTCCGCAAATAGGCTGGTTTCGTATGGCAGACAAAAAAAACTCTGAAACGACAGAATTGGCCCTCTGGAACGATCCTGAGGCTCCGACGACAATAGACTCATCCATAGACGAAATGTTCGCCATAGAGCACGCCAGACCGTCCACAAAGCAAATTAGCTACATACCCAGCTTCTTTACGACAGCTTCCCTTCCATTCAGGAACGTCAACAAGACCGTTTTCGTGAGGAAAGGCAGCAACGGCATCATCCTGACGCTTACATCGCCAAAAAACGTGCCTTTCGGTAAATACGGCAGGCTTCTTTTGAGCCTTTTGACCACCCATGCAGTGATTTCAACGCAAAAAAACGCTCCAGTTTACCTGGAATACGCTACACTTTCAGATTTACTTAAGGAAATGCAGCTTCCGAAGCAGAGGGGAGGGGACATAAAGGAGCAGCTCGAGTGTTTTTCCAACGCGACGTTCATGTTCGAACAGAGCATCAGGGAAGTCAAGGCGGCATATCTCTTTGAAGACCTGTACGACAAGGGTTCTGCTCCAAAGGGCGACGTAACGGTCAATACGCGTACCACAGGAAACATCCGCTTTACCGAGGGAGTCCAATATATGGAGGTGGATGACGGAAACGATACGAAATTCGGACGTTTCAAAATCATCCTTTCAGCTGAATTTGCTGGATTCTGTCAGGCTCATGCGGTTCCCATCGATTATGCGGTCTACAAGGACATTTCCAGTGCTTCCGGTAAGGATCTTTACGCATGGCTTGTTTACAGGAACAACGGACTTAAGGAACCCCTTTTCGTGCCCAGGAAAAATCTGGTCGAACAGTTCATGCCGGTGGATGAATCGTCGAACAGAAGCCAGGAAGCGGTCAATTATAAGCGTTTAATCGATGAATTGAAGCAGATTAAGGAAAAATACTATCCTGAAGTCAAATTTACGATTGCTCCTGATGGCAGTGGCGTTACCCTGTACAAGAGTCCTACGCCAATCCTTAAGGATGATAAGCGCTATGCATTGATTACGGCAAGCATTTAGCTGGATAATCGTTGTCGGGTAACAGTTTTGACATCAAATTTAGGGGTTTTCCACAGCTTTGGACTCTTTATTATTAGTCTATATATATTATTAGTAATTATTAGTATATATAGTAGAGTTTTCAAAACTGTGACCGATTGACATCAAAACTGTTACCCCCGTCTTTTTTAAAGTACACGTAATTCCATATATTTCAAGGAATTGCAGAGTTTTACAATGGCATTTCAAAACTGTTACCCGGAAGAGCCGAATCCACAGCTTTTCTGTGCAAAATGATATCGAAACTGTTACCTGTGGATGGAATTTCACATGAAAGGATGATATCAAAACTGTTACCGGCCTTGTTTTTGCAAGAAAAATGGCGATTTTACCGCTTTTTCCGTAAGATTTCACGCCAATTGGCCTTAATAATGCTGATATCAAAACTGTTACCCTCACTTAAATGCGTTTGACAGAGTTTTCAAAGCTTGGTTTTTCTGTAAATTTTCCTTTTGATATCAAAACTGTTACCCGATTTTGTCAAGAATTTGAGCTTTCAAGCCGTTCAATCCATGAAATCCACCCGTTGATATCAAAACTGTTACCTGATGAAAGGGAGACATTTGTGTTTTCGTGCGTTTTGGGTGATGATTTTGCCAGAATTATTGGAATTACAAGGAAATCTTCATGTTTTCCACCCTGCTGATATCAAAACTGTTACCCGATTCAGGTGATTTCCGCTCGGATTATGGCTTAAACCCCTGTTTGGCCGTCGTTTGTGGTGATGAATTATCTGAAAACGGCCTTTTGATATCAAAACTGTTACCCGGTTTTCCATGTTTCAGCGTTTTTTCATTCGATTTTATCTATAAAATAACCGTCAAAAGCAAAAAGTAAGGTCGGTCTTATCGGCATGCGTGAAAAAAACTTTAGAAAAATGTTTCACGGTAAACATTTTTATATCTATATTTATGTATAGTAGGATTGAAAATCAACCTGCTTTTTTACTTTTAGGGTAACAGTTTTGATATCTAAGGAACCGCTGTCAATTTCAGAGACTTCCATCATTCAAAAACATTTTTTTTGTTTGAAATTCACAAATCAGAGTTTATAATTTTAATTAGGGAAACACTGAATAATGCTTCGTGTATTAAACTGCGTTTCCTTAGGACTTCTGCCGGACTTTTGTATTTTCGGCCTTTAAGAATGCTTTACATTATATAGATGCATTTGGTCCGCATAATTTGACTTGAGGGGGAATGTATGACCGAAGAAAACAGAAATTTATTTAAAACCGCCGTATCAGCCGGAAACCTTGAGGTCGTAAAGGTTTTGCTCAAGGATTTTGAATCTTTCGATGCAGAGGACAGGGAATTCGTGCTGATTGCAGCCGTAATGTATTCAGCGGACAAGGGTACCGAAATATTGGATTATATAATCAATCTTGGCGACTATAAGATGGATTTGGTCACGGAAAACGGATGGACACCGCTTCATTTTGCCGCTGCGATGTCAGATCCTGCAATCGTAAAGTATCTGATTGACCATGGTGCAGACATAGAGGCCAAGACCAAATTCGATGCGACTCCGCTTCTGGTTGCCGGTTCGAACACTTCAAATCCTGATGTGATTGAGACCCTTTTGGCTTGCGGTGCAGATTTGGAGGCAAGGGACTGCGAAAATGAATCCCTTTTGATTGAAGCCGCAAAAAACAAAGATCCTTCTATTATAGAGTGCGTCTTGAAAAAGGGTTTCGATTTGGAGGAAAAGGACGTTGACGGATGGACTCCAATAATGAATGCCGCACGCTGGAATGAAAATTCCGACATCATCAGCATACTCAAGAAAGCCGGTGCCGACTGGAATGCAAAGACTGCGAGCGGTGGAAACCTTCTTCATCTGGCTGCACTGAACGAAAGCGAGGATATGGTTCAGTTCCTCTGCACTTATTTCAGCGTAAATGACTGTGATGAAAAGGGACTGTCTCCGTTACAGCTTGCATCCATGAACAATCCGAATCCGAATGTCCTGGAGATAATGATGGACGCTCAGAAAGAGGAGACTTTCTTCAACGTATGCTGCAATTCGAATCCTGCCGTGATGACAAAAATCCTTTCCATGGGATTTGCTCCGAACTTTGAGACTTCCGATTTAAGCCGTCCGATTTTCTGGGTGGCGAAAAACAACGAAAATCCGGAGGTTCTGGTTGCACTTCTTGCCGCCGGTGCGATTATTGAAACGACTGATTTATGGGGACGGAATTTCACGCACTATGCCGCTGCAAACGAAAATCCTGCAATCTACGAGTGGATAAAGTCCCGCGAAGAATTCAAGGAGCTGCTTTCGGCTGTGGATTCAGAAGAGCATGATGCGGAATACTATAAGAATCATCCTGACGAGTTTTAGAGTGGAGGACGAAAATGGACAATTTTATATCGGGACTGGACGGAATCCTCAGACACGTATCCATACTCTACAACATCTTGAGGAGGAGCTGTTTCAGGCCTTACCGCACGAAGGAATTCGACCGTTCCCTGAAAATCCTGAAATCCTATCTGGACACTGATGATTCAGAGACGGTTATTTTCTGCTGCATATTCTATGTTTTTTTCAAGGGCGGTGAAAATCCCGTGTCTTATTACGATTTGTCGTCCCCTGAATTCATGAACTGCAATCCGCTTTACCTTCTGCGTTACAGGGATGATTTGACTTCTCTCAGTGAAAAAAAGCTTCTGAAAAGGGTTGAATCTGAAAACGGCGAATCGTTTTATATCGTGCCTGAATATGTGAGCCGGGCATTGGTTGGAAATCAGCCGAAGATTGTCTTCCCTCAGTTTGACGAGGATGATGATGACGAACTTTTGATTCCGTTTGAAAAAATCCAGGAAAGGACGATTTTCTTTTCCGAAGAGATTGAAGATGGAATCAAAAAATATTCCGAGCTTCTTAAGCATGAGTCGTTTGCCACAAAGCAGGATGAACTCAAGAAAAAGAGTCTTCCGTCCGGCATAAGCTTCGTATTTACCGGTGAGCGTAAAACTGCAAAAAAACAGGCTGCATTTACGATTGCAAAAAAGGCGGGAAGGAGCGTGTTTTCGTTCAATCTGAAGACCGTCTCCGGTCAGTTGATGGAAAATCCGGATTCAATCAAGGCACTTTTTCTGACGTACAAGAAATTCTGCGACAAGGAAAAGCTTGAGGGGCGTCATAAGCCGGTATTCGTGCTTGAGGGTGCATCGATTTTCCTTCAGAAGCGTTATTCCAAGCCGGACAGCGGATTAGAAACAGTACTGCAGATTGTTCAGGACAACTTCGAGGAAATCATGGAAAATTTTTCAGGCATACTGATTGCAATCTGTGATGCTTACGACGATTCGTTCGACAACAATTTCTATGGAAAGATTTTCTTCCCGGAACCGAATGACGAGTCCAAGCTCAAAATCTGGCAGAACAAAATCGACTGGCTGGATGAAACTACGGCTTCGAATTTTTCCGACAAGTTTTCGCTCAGTTCAGAGGAGATTTCAAACGTTGCAAGGCGCATTCAGATTGACGAGGTGCTTGAAGGAAAGAGACCAAGTGCAGCGGTGATAGAAGAGTATTGCCGTAAGGAAAGGATGCACATGCAGAAATATTCCGGCGGATTTTTGGCGAAGTAGGGGAGTGCATTTTAACAAGGAGGCATAATCATGATAATCATACCTGG
>CACYBG010000111.1 GCA_902772605.1 uncultured Spirochaetaceae bacterium | reverse complement strand
CCCTCAGCTTTCGTTGCAGCCTCGACCTCCTTCATCTTGGCCTGGTGCATGAAAAAGTCGAACTGACCTATATCCTTGCCCTTTCTGCGTGCATAGCGTCCGCCATAAGATGCGATGTTCTCAATGATTTTATTTGCAACGCTGGCAATGTTCGTGGATATGGCTCCGTTCGGCTTGGTTATGAAGTCGCTCGCCCCAAGTTCAAGGCATTTCATCGTAACCGACGCACCCTTTACGGCTATGGAAGAAAGAACTATGACCGGAATGTCTATCCCCTGAAGTTTCCTTTCCTCCAGAAACTGGATTCCGTTCATTTCCGGCATTTCAATGTCCAGAAGTATCACGTCAGGCTTAAGGGTCGGGATTTTCTGGAGGCAGAATTTTCCATTCATTGCAGTACCGACCGTGCTCATGCCCTCAGTACCGTTAACGATTCTGGATATAAGGTTTCTCATCAGCGCAGAATCGTCGCAAACCAAAACAGATATGTCATCCATAAAACAACCCCTCTTTTTTTTTAGGGAAACACCGAAAAATCCAGACCCGGACCATTTTCTGCCGGCCATAACGCAGCAACTTTACGTAATTCATTGCATAATGAAGAATTACAGAAAATCGCAAGGAACCGCTGATCAGTGCTTCCCATATCAATCAGAGATTCCCCAGATACGGGCACCTCTAAAAAACTTGGATTTTGATATTCTAGAGATGCCTACAAATGCATGTAAGTTTCAACGGTTGCAGGATAAAAATCAAGCTCAGTCTTCGTTCTTCTGATAGAGACAGGCCCAATCGGTCTTAAGGAACTGGAATTTGGTATCCATTCCGAAAAGACTTTCCGAATGTCCGATGAACAGATAGGAATGTTTCGCCATCGCATTATAGAACCTGTCTATGGTCGCCTTCTGAGCCGATTCGTCAAAATAAATCAGCACGTTGCGGCAGAAGACTATGTCCAGATTGCGCACACCGCTGTCGTTCCTGAGGTTATGATAGTCAAAGTGTATCGTATTCATGACCTCGGGCTTTATCTGATAGCCTTTTTCGCTCTTGGTGAAGAATTTCGTAAGGTAAGCTTCAGGGACTCCCGCCATCCTTGAATCAGGATAGAACCCCTGCTGCCCTACCATCAGCGACTTGAGGGAAATGTCCGACGCCATTATGTCGAAGGTATATGGAGCCGGAAGCTTGTCCTTCAGAAGCATGGCGATTGTGTAAGGCTCTTCTCCGGTTGAACATCCGGCACTCCAGATGCGGATTTTCGTTTCGCCAGTCTTCTTCTTGTTTTCGATGACGTGCGGAACGACATAATTGAGGAGAGCATCGAAATGAGGCTGATTTCTGAAAAAGCGCGTCAAATTTGTAGTCACGCTGTCCAGGAAAGCCTTGAATTCCCCCTGATCAGAAATGACACGATCGTAATACGCATCTGCACTGTCGATTTTTTCTTCGCGAAGACGGTCTTTCAGACGACTGTCCAAAATCGAACGGTTGTTCTCCGAGAAAGTTATTCCAGATGAATCATAAATCAGTTTTCGAAATTTATCGAACTGGGAATCATTTAATAAATCAGCCATAACTAAGATTATACACTCCCATAGTCAAATTGTCCATTGAAGATTTTCTCTATCTCCGAAAACGTGAAAATCGTCGGAAAATTCCTCTCTGGAAACCGCAGAAATGAGTTTTTAGAGATTTTCACTTAACATTAACGGAAGATTTTCACGCGAATTTTACACGACAATTGAAAACTTATCCTTTTTTCGCATTCATTTCACGTTTCCATACAAAACCCAATCGGTTCGGAACCAGTTTTCTGGAATTTTCCCTTTTTTCCCCTAGGTTTTGACGGTTTTGACTGAAAAAAGAATTGACAAAGCCGGATTTATCGACTATCGTATTAACATAGTAAATCAGTAGGTGATTAAGGAATCGACCTTTGTCGCAAATCCATAAAACCAGATTCAGGAGGCTAGAAAAAAATGGGCAACATAGCAAAAAAAATTACGGACTTGGTGGGAAAGACTCCAATCCTGGAACTTTCCAATCTCGAAAAGAAACTGGGACTCAAGGCCCACATCCTTGCAAAGCTGGAATATCTGAATCCGGCCGGAAGCGTAAAGGACAGGATTGCAAAATCCATGATTGACGATGCACTTGCAAGCGGAAAACTCAAGGATGATTCGACAATCATCGAACCGACATCAGGAAACACGGGAATCGGTCTTGCATCAGTGGCCGCAAGCTACGGAATCAAAATCATACTGACCATGCCGGAAACCATGTCCATCGAACGCCGCAACCTTTTGAAAGCCTACGGAGCCGAAGTCGTACTGACAGAGGGTGCAAAGGGCATGAAGGGAGCCATAGAAAAGGCAAACGAACTTGCAAAGACAATTCCGAACAGCTTCATACCGGGACAGTTTGAAAATCCGGTAAACCCGAAGACCCACGTTGAAACGACGGGACCGGAAATCTGGGACGACACCGACGGAAACGTAGACGCATTCGTTGCAGGAGTCGGAACAGGCGGAACATTGAGCGGAGTCGGAAAATTCCTCAAGTCAAAGAAAGCGGACGTAAAGGTTTTTGCAGTCGAACCGGAATCATCACCTGTGCTTTCAAAGGGAACTGCGGGTGCACACAAGATTCAGGGAATAGGCGCAGGATTCATACCGGCAACTCTCGACACGAAGATTTACGATGAAATCATAACCGTAAACAACGACGTTGCATTCTCAACCGGAAAGGAACTTGGAAAGACCGAAGGATTTTTGACGGGAATTTCATCCGGAGCAGCACTTTGGGCCGCAATACAGGTTGCAAAAAGACCGGAATTCGAAGGAAAGAACATCGTCGTCCTCCTTCCGGATTCAGGCGACCGCTACCTTTCAACGGCACTTTTCAACGAGTAAGGTAAAAATCCATATAAACTGACAGAAATCAGGGAATCCAGGCTTAAATACAAGGCCTGGATTTTTTTTTGCGCAGGTCTTTCAATCAACTCGAAAACCAGTAAAAATCAGTACGAATCAACCCTCAAAAATCATCCGTAACGGAATCAATGCACCTTTGTTTATCAGATGGGCGGTCCGGTCGGGCTGTCAAGGCAAAGGTTTATTTTTCCGATAAGTGAGCGAGGTATTTTACTTTGAAAAGATTAAATCCATTTCAGGCCCTCTTCTTAGGCCTTTCCATTTTATTCCCGATTTCTGCGGCGGCACAAACCTACGACACAAGCGGCGGACCTGTAGAGTTTACCTTCAAGTATCAGGAAGGCGATTCATACAGGATTCTTTCCACTGTAAATGAAGACGTATACGTAAACATGAGGCTCCATCATTCGGCGGAAATCATCAACAGGATTTCGACCCAGGTACTTTCCGTAAAGCCCGATGGAAGCGCAACGCATAAATCAACATTCATGACCACCGAAAGCTCCCAGTCCGTAGTTGACAGCGGTTCTTTCAGTTGGGGCGAAGAATACCTGAGCATTTTCGACCGCTCAAAAAAGGGTGTCTATACGATTGACGACCAGTATTTCATGCCGACAGTCCGCGACGTACCGATTTTCCCGGACCATCCCGTAAAGCCCGGCGACACCTGGACGGCAGAAGGACATGAAGCTCACGACCTGAGGCTCAACTTCGGAATACAGACTCCTTACAAGGTTCCGTTTACCGCAACCTACACTTACCTTGGAACGGTCAACAGGGAGAAAAAGCAGGTCCGCACCATGAGTTACGCAGCGGCATCCGTTTCAAAAAAGTCGAACAACCAGTCGCTCAACAAGACAAGCAACAAGCTGCACGTATTCAGGGTAAAGTATTCAATGTACATGGAAACTCCGGAAAGGAATTTCAAGGCGATTGACGACCCGTACGCAGACTACCCGCAGGTAATGATGGGATTCAGCGATGAACTTGTCTACTGGGACGCAGAAAAGGGAGCGATAGACCATTATACCGAAAATTTCCGCATACTGATTGAAACCGCTTACGGACGCATGTATGAATTCCGCGGAACAGCACATGCAGAGGTTTCCGATTTCATCCGCACGGACACGCCTGACAACATGAAGACCGTACAGACTCAGATTGACGAATTGGGTCTGGATGACGTGAACGTTGTCAGAGGCGATAAGGGACTTACGATTTCGATTGAAAACATCCAGTTCAAGCCGGACAGCAACATACTGGTCGAAGGAGAAAAGGACAAGCTTCAGAGAATCGCCCAGATACTTTCGCTATTCCCGGAAAACGACCTGTTGATAAGCGGACACACGGCAGTAGCGAACAACGGAGTCGATTCCCAGAAACTGAGCATGGACAGGGCACAGACCGTTGCCGACTACCTGATAGGAATAGGAGTAAAGGACAGGCATCAGGTTTTCACGCAGGGATTCGGCGACACCCTTCCAATCGCACCGAACACGACGGAAGCAGGACGTGCAAAAAACCGCCGCGTCGAAATCACGATAATGGACAAATAAAATCAGCCGTATGCTTAAGGAACCTGTGATTGATACGTCATGCATTAATCACAGGTTCTTTCGTTTTATGGAATGATTTTTCAAATTGTGCTATACAGAATCCCATGGAAGAACGCTTTCTGCCGATCGGCATTCAGGATTTTGAAAAAGTCGCAGAGCTTGCCCTCACCCAGATTGACGCAAACGGTTATTCCGAAAGATTTGTCGTAAGCGGAAAACAGATGTTCAGGGTTGCCCTTGTTTTTTCAAGCGACGCCAAAGGACTTTTAGGCTGGAAGATTAAGTAGCGACGACGGGAGTTCTAAGGAAACACTGATTAATGCTTCGCGTATTAATCAGCGGTTCCCCAATCTGCCATCTTCCTGTTAAACTCATCGGCAATGTAATCGGGACCGTTGCACCAAAAGGCTGTCCTCTCGTCAAAAAGCATTTTGTCTGCCTTTGATTTTATGAAACTGTCAAAGGCGTTTATCAGGGAAATATGTTTTTACTCGGCAATTGTCTTACAAGCCATTGCAGCAGGAAGTTCCATACCGTATTCGTATTTACTTGGTGCCATCTTAATCCTCCAATTTTACAGCCTTGTAGCCCTTGAAATGCAGGCTTTGAAGTTTTTTT
>CACYBG010000110.1 GCA_902772605.1 uncultured Spirochaetaceae bacterium | reverse complement strand
TCCTTTTTGGACAGCTGTATGAGGCTCTTGAGGTTGTGCCCCGAAAACACCTGATGCACGGCGGACTGAATCTTCTTGAGGTGACCGGCAATCTTTGCAGAATATTCCTCGCTTACGGGAGTGTTGGTCCTGAGCTGCTGGAGTGCACAGATTGCATTGCATGATGATTTTGAAATGGTCATTCCGACGGTGACGTAATAAAGTTCCTCAAGCTGACTCTCCATGAGTTCCATAGGTGCAGGCTGAAAATTCGGGACTCCGCCAGAAACATAGTCGTGGTCGAAAATCCTGAGCGCAGTGATGTACGGGAATTTACAGATGTCGTAGAGCTGCTTGATGTTGTCCAGGACCGCATCAATCTTGGAGAATTCGGGCGTGTTCAGGAATTTTATGGCCTTTTCAAGCTGACGGTGCTCCGATTCAAAGAACCTTGAAAGAGAGTCCGCCTCCCTTGCCCTTTCCTTGCGCTTTTCGTATGACAGGGACAGAAGTATCTCCTGGATTTCTTCCGGAAAACCGGTCAAAAGGAGCTGTTCAGTAAAACGATGGTTCCTTTCCAGATCCGTCGTACAGATTGTATCGGACAGGATGTCCAGAATGGGCTTTGTATTTTCAAACATCATGCGGAGGGCATCTGCAAAAGCCGGAAGTATGGACCCCTCCTTGTAAATCTGAGGATCCGTATTCTTCAGGTCGGACACAAGCTTTTTAAGAGCCTGCCTCTGCTTTACCTCCGGAGACGAAGCCATGAAGATAGACTGAAAAAAATCTGAAATGTTTTTTAGTAATGACATAATTTTACCCTTAATGGCCCCTAAAACCTGATTTTAGAGGAAAATCTTTACCGGGAATCCCCAAATCGGAAACACCCTGATGTCGGACCAATCGACGGTCCTTACGAATCCACGCTGCATGATTTTCGACGGCATGTCATTCTTCACGCATGTATGGATCGAAAATCCGGTGATAGTCTTCCACTGATGCCGCAGAAACAACCTGTTGACGAAGTTTCGCTCCACCACGGATTCCGGAACTGTATGCGCAGAATTTTTTACGCATGTAAAGGCATGCTGGGGTTTCACCTTTCTTTTGCACGTTCAGTGTCAATTCCCTAAATCCTGCGTCCAGTCTTTCCCTTACAGTTTCGGCATTATATTCCCCGAATGTTAGATATTGTATCGTCCTTTTAAACAAAAACGGATCGCCCATGGCACCGCGGGCAAACATCACTCCGTCAACACCGGTATCCTCGAGCATTTTTTTTGCGGTTTCGGGGGTATGTGCATCTCCGCTTCCGAAAACGGGTATCCTTCCTGCGACAAAATCGACAAGCTGTGCCTGAATCGACCAATCGGCCTTACCCTCGTACCCCTGAGCCCTGGTCCTTGCATGAATCGTTATGGCATCCGCACCGGCATCGATTGCAGCCTGGGTCGCCTCTTTCCACGTCAGATGAGTAGAATCCCACCCGCTCCGGATTTTTACCG
Organism: uncultured Spirochaetaceae bacterium; assembly: GCA_902772605.1. Lineage (GTDB taxonomy): Bacteria > Spirochaetota > Spirochaetia > Treponematales > Treponemataceae > Treponema_D. The sequence continues at coordinate 5,055 of CACYBG010000110.1, read as the reverse complement.
TAACGGGAACTTCTCCTCGCTCAGGATGTTTTTCAGCATATTCAACCGACGCTTTCTTTACGGCGCTGACTATTGCATAAAGCCTGTCCGGCTCCCTGGTCAACATGCTTCCCGCACCGGATTTTACGATTTTTGGAACCGGACATCCTCCGTTTATGTCGATTGAGGAACAGTCGGTCTGCTCGAGCACCAAATCGGTTGCACGGGCCATTACGTCAGCATTGCCGCCGAAAATCTGAACCGCATAGTTGGTTTCGTTCGGAGCCTTTTCCATAAGGTCCTGAGTCTTTTCGGAACCGCGGGTCAAGGCTTCTGCAGAAACCATTTCGGTCGTACAGTATGAAGCCCCCTGCTCGACACAGAGGGAACGGAAAGCCAGGTCGCTGTATCCGGCAATCGGTGCCAGAAACAGGTTCCCGGGCAGTACGAGATTTCCAATCTTTACAGGGTGATACAGCTCCATCTCTTACTCCGGAAGATTGAACGCCCTGCATGAATTGCTCCAGAGCTGTTCACTCAACTTTTCCAAATCTTCATCGAGCATCTCTGCAAGGAATTTTGCAGTCGAAACAAGATATGCCGGCATCGAACGGACTTTCTTGCCCGACTTCTGATATTCGGCGGGGGCCATGAAAGGACTTTCGGTCTCAATCAGTATCCTGTCCTTAGGCAGTGCGACGACGGTTTCGTGAAGGTTCCGGGCGTTCCTGTACGTCAGGTTTCCTGCAAATGAAAAATACACGTTCATTCCGGCGGAAAGACATTTTTTTGCAAACGCCGCATCCTCGCTGTAGCAATGGAAAATCGCACCCTTTTCAGGAATCCTAGTCTTGAGAATGTCGAAAATATCCTGACCCGCCTCCCTGTTGTGGATGATTACCGGGAGCGAATGTTTCTGGGCAAGTTCAAGCTGGGCGATGAAAAGCTCAATCTGGTTTTTCTTGTCGCCGAACTTCATTATCCTGTTGCCGCTTTCGTTTCTGAGGAACCTGTCCTTGTCATCCTTCTTGAGCGAATAGTCCAATCCAGTCTCACCGATCGCTACAACATTCGGAAGCTTCACGCTCTCCTGGATGACATTGAACCAGTCCCTACCCGGAGTCATGACCTCGGACGGACTTACACCGACTGCATGGTAGATTCCCTTGGTCGTCTTGAGTGCGGCATACTGCTTCTTAAAATCCAGAAGACCGTTGTTTATGCTGATTATGCGAGTCACCCCGGCAAGCTTAGCCTGCTGAATGACCTTGAACTGACTTATGGCATCGTCATAAATCAAGCCGATGTGGGCATGAGTATCAAAAAACTGCATAGATTGATCCTTAAAAAAAACGCCAGAAGGACAGGATGAAATGGCGAAAAAGATTTGCTTCGGCCGAAACGTGCAGATTCGACAGAAGTCCAAAAAAAAATAAAAATCGCCGGCCAAATTCAACTTGGACCGGTTTACGAAACGAGAACAACATGCGACGCATTTTGAAAATCCCATCCCGACGGAAAATCCGCCATTTCAAAAAAAGACCCGGGCTTTCATGATTTGCACCGGAAAGTCTCCTTCCGACCGTCCGGCATTTACCAAAGTCCCTGCATCGCAAATAAACATTAGGTGCACCCTGAATTTCCAGGGAACTCCATCTTAAAGCATTAAAAAAGCCTTAATACGATTTTTAACGCTGACTGTTTTTTAGAGACGACCAAAAAACCGACGTTTTCCAGCCTCCCAATCAAAAACCCAGGAACGACCTCCGAAAAAAATCCGGCCAAACGCTGGTGCAAACGACCCGATTCCCTAAGTTTTCCAAGGTTTCATACCGATAAAGATAACATAGGAAGTCCTTGAAGTCAAATTTTTTAAGCAACGTTAAAACCAAGGAATGCAGGATTTGTCGATTACGCTCATGTCATCGACATTTTTCAAAAATAATTGAATTTTATATGGAAATAACAGCATTGTAATTTGACAGTCAACCCAGTGCTATGTTATAGTAAGTAGATTGATGAGTGGGGGAATTTTCGTGGCACGCACACGTCGATATAAGAAACAGAACAGTTCACTTTTTTCACGGTCCGCAAAAGGAATCGGCTCTATTTTCGCCGCAATGGGACGTGGCATAGCAAAGCTATTCAAATCAGGCAACCAGAAGCTTACAATCATGGTTGTTCCGCATACATACGGCAAGGTATTCAACATCCGAACGAACGCATTTGCAATAATCATCGGAATCGTGGTGATTGCAGGCGTCGTATTTACATTCGTTCCGTTTTCAAAGAAAAACAACGGTTCCGGTGTCGAACTCAGCAGGCTTCATGAAGAAAACAAGGAAGCTCTTGCAAGCCTCGACGAACTCAGGGACGAAAACAACGCACTCCTTCAGGTTGCAAAGCGTTTCCAGACCTCACTCAACCAGACGCTTTCACTTTTGGGAATCAATCAGAACGAAAACGTTTCAAAGTCATCCACAAGCAACAGCGACCTGGCATCCCTTTTCGAGACCCAGGACCTTGCAACCGGTGCACTCAAGGAAACTGCAGACATCAATCAGTTGATGACATACCTCGAAAGTTCCGTTCAGCCGGTAGAGCAGATCGGAAAAATGCTTGAAAGCCAGAAAGAGCTTTTCAACGACATTCCGAGCATCTGGCCGATTAAAAACGGAATCGGACACATTTCATTCCCGTTCGGACAGAACATCAACCCTATGACAGGACTCTGGTACATCCACAAGGGTATCGACCTCAGTACATACAGAAGCGGAGACGGAATCGTAGCAACAGCCAACGGTCAGGTAGCCGCAACCGGATACGATGCAAAGGGATACGGAAACTACGTCATCCTCAAGCACAACCACGGAATCTACACCAGATACGCCCACATGAGTACAATCCGCGTACAGAAGGGAGACCTTGTTTCCCAGGGTGATATACTCGGAACAATAGGAAACACCGGTAATTCGACTGGACCGCACCTTCACTATGAGGTCCACATCGGTTCTGATGTTGTTGACCCTGCAAAATACATTAACATAAAAAAATAGATGGCAATATTTAACGACGACAGTTCAATCAACAGCATTATTGGAAGAGGCTCGACAATCCGCGGTGACATGAAAATCAACGGATTCATGAGCATTGACGGCGATTTGGATGGAAACCTGGAAACAACGGGCAACGTCATCGTCGGAAAAAATGCAAGGATAAACGGAAACATCACCGCCAAATCAGTCACCGTAAGCGGCATCGTCAAGGGCAACATAATCGCACCCGAATCCGTAAAACTCCTTTCATCATGCGCAGTAATCGGCGACGTACAGACACACAGTCTCCAGGCGGATGAAAACGTAATCCTCCACGGTCACTGCATTTCACTTTCGGACGAAGCCCTTTACGAAGAATCCGTCAGTTCATGGCAGGATACGCAGGCCATTGCATCAAGGTCAATCCTTCAGAACATCCACATTTCGCTGGACAACACGATGTTCAGTTCCGATGTCAGTCAGAACATTTCAGCCATCAGAGACCAGGGAAGTTCAGGCGGCAAGAGAAAATAAATGGAAGGTGTTGACGCATTAAATTCAGGGCTTTATTTTAACGCGGCACAGGCAGCGGCAAACGAAGCTGCAAAACAGGCACAGCAGAAAAAAAAGGCGGAAAAGACAAAAAAATCGGCATTTTCATCCGCCTTCGAAAAAGCCCAGGCTGAACATCAGTTGATTTCGGAAGGTCTCCCGGCAGAAATTGCAGGCATGAGTCCGGAAGAGGCTGTCGTCTACCTGAAAGATGCGGCTGACATTGCGGCGGAAAAACTGAAAGCCTCCCAGATGCCGGAAAATTTTACCGACTATCGCAAGAAAGTCAGTCAGTTCATGAAATACATCGTCAAGAACAATTTCGAAGTGATCCATCATTCCAGGGCACCGAAAAGGGGAAGGAAAATGGCACCGCAGACGCAGATTGTCGTAATAAACCAGAAGCTTGACGAAATGGCACAATGGCTTTTGCACAGTCACACCGACACGCTTCAGATGCTTGCAAAGATTGAAGAAGTAAGCGGTCTTTTGGTAGACTTGATGGCGACTTAAAGGGAACTTGGAAATTTGAAACCCAAAATTTTTCAAACAGGAGTTTTTGATGTCAGACATTTTCGAAAATGACATATACAATGGAAACGAAGACATATCCGAACTTGAAGACCATGACGCAGGTTCATACACTTCAAATTCCTACGTCTTTTCCAACAACCTTTACAAACTCAAGCTTGATTATTCCTGCGAGGGAATTTACGCCGAATATCCAAAGGACATGGAACCTGTCGAAGGCGGATATGTAATCGTGCCGACACGCTACGGAGACGATTTGGCACGCAACCTGGGAAAAGCAAACTGCCCGATCGGCATAAAACCTTCGGACATCGTAAAAGTCACCAGGATTGCAACCGAGCACGATTTGGAACAAGCAAAACATCTGGCTGACGAAGAGGAAAGGGCATTTAAAATCTTCAGGGAAAAAGTCGAAGCCCACAAGCTTGACATGAAGCTGATTACGGTCCATTTTCTAGTCGGTGAACAGAAGGCACTGTTTTTCTTCTCAAGCGACAACAGGGTAGATTTCCGAGAACTGGTCAAGGATTTGGTCTCGATTTTCAAGATGCGCATCGAACTTCGCCAAATCGGTGTGAGGGATGAAAGCAGAATCACCGGTGGACTTGGAGTATGCGGAAGACCCTACTGCTGTCATCAGGTAAGCGACAAACTCAGACCGGTAAGCATACGCATGGCAAAGGAACAGAACCTGAGCCTGAACTCAATGAAAATCAGCGGACAGTGCGGAAGACTTTTGTGCTGCCTGAGCTACGAATACGACTGGTATGCAGAGGCAAAAAAGAACCTCCCGAACGAAGGTGTACGGCTTTTCTACGACGGAACAAATTTCAAGGTAACCGAATCAAATCCCGTAACTTCCGTAGTAAAAATCAGCGGTGAAGACGGACGGTTGATTGAAGTGAATGCAAAACGATTCGTCAGGAAAGGAAACCGTTGGGAAATCAGGGACACAATT
>CACYBG010000109.1 GCA_902772605.1 uncultured Spirochaetaceae bacterium | reverse complement strand
TCAAGCAGGGCGACAAGAGAATCTTTTTTCAGCGAGTTGATTTTTGTGCTTTTATCAAGCGACATTTTTTCCGCGAGCATACAAAGCTGTTTCTTTGTGTACGAGGTAAGACACTCTTTGAGGGTATCGCAAGGCTTCTTTCCTATTTCAAATGGGTGAGTCTTTTTCATTATAGCAGAAAACCGGTGAAAATGAAATATTCCTGCAAGTTTTTTCAGGAGATGCCCTTACTTGAATTTTTCTGCAAGCTCTTCCCTGTTTTTTACTCCGACCTTTGCGTATAGGCGGCTGGTGTAGTTTTCTACGGTTCTGGATGAAAGGAAAAACTCGTCGCAAATCTGCCTGTTGGTTTTGTTCTGCAGCAGGGCTTCGAAAATGTTTCGCTCCTGTTTCGTGAGGATTGAAATGATTGAATCGACCTTGTTCTGTGCTTCCTGCATGTACTGTTCAAGATAGGTTCCGCCGTTCTGTACGACTTCAAGACAGTGGGCAAGTTCCTCTTCCTTTGCGACCTTCGAGATGTAGCCTTTTGCTCCCGAATCTTTTGCCTGAAGGACAAAACCCGTGGTGTCGTACATCGAATACATGATGCACTTTATTTCCGGCCATTTTTCCGTCATCTGCTTTACAAGAGCAAATCCGGTTTCGTTTATCAGCTGAACGTCTACGATTATGATTTCCGGGAAAATGATGTCTTCCTTTGATTTTCCGATTTTGCTCATGCATTCCAGACATTCAAGGCATTCTTTTGAAGATGCGAAATCTTTCGGAACCCGCCAGTCAGTGTGATTTTCGAGCCAAGCCTTGAGTCCGTTTCTGACCATGTTGTGATCATCGACAATGTAAAGGATATTTTTCATCATGCCTCCTTCAACGGCAGCGTGAGCTTGATTTCCATTCCGTCGTTCTGTGACGTAAAAAATTCTATGGATCCGCCTATCAATTCCATCCTGTCTTTCATGGACCGTAGCCCCATGTGGTCTTTGCTTTTCAGTTTTGCATTCAGTTCTTCCGTCTTGCATCCGATTCCGTCATCGGTTATGTATATCATGATGGAGCTGCCTTCGTTTTTTATGAATATGGAAGCCTGTGTTGCATAGGAATGTTTTTCGATGTTTGTGAGCGCCTCCTGAATCACGCGGAAAATGTTCTGCGTTTCTTCTTTTTCCAGCACCGGATAATTGAATCTTTCGTCCACCTTGAATGCGCATGGAATGTGGGTCCTCATGCTGAACTGCTGTATGAGCGAATTGATTATCGATATGAGTTCCTGCTTGGATGAGTCGCCCTTCGTATGGATTGCAAGTTCCGCCGGGGTAAGGTTGTAGCAGATGTTCCTAAGCTTGATTATGCACTCGGTTGCAATGTCTTCGATTTTCGTCTGCTGCTGCCTGTATTTTTCGTCCACTGTCAGATTTTCGGTCTCAAGCCGGAGCACGCGTATGTCCTGTACGACCGAGTCATGTATGTCGCGGCTGATTTTGGCACGCTCTTTTTCCTGAATGTCAAAAACCATCTTGTTGTGGTCAATGATATTGCTTGCTTCCTTTTTCTTTTGGCGGAGTTTGCTTAAAATCATAAGGAATGCAAAAATCAGCATAAGGATAAAGCTGATTATGGCGATGATCTGCATGACGATTAGATGTGCCGGAATCTGGTATGCATCCGATTTTTCGTTTTCAGAATCGTAATGTGCGTCGATGTTTTTTGCTTCTTTTTTGGCAATGACAAGGCTTGGAAATTTTGTTGCGCTGTCCGACACGCAGTCATACACCCACCATGATTTTTCATCCTGATCGCAAATCAAAAGCGTGTAGTCGGTCCATCGGAAATTCTGCTCGTATTCATGGACGATTGATTTGTCCTTGATTCTTTTGCTCGGGTTTTCCCATTTCCAGAATGAATGGAAGCTTGCGTCTTCTACGGATTTTTTTTCCATGCAATAATACGCGCCCTTTGTGTCTTCAATCTGATATATGACGCTCTTCGGCCATTTTATGTCGTTTTCATGATCGTAGACATCCAGAAGCATCCACACGCCTGTTTTGTTCACGGCAAGAATGGAGATGCCGCTGTCAAGGTGCTGATGATACAGGTTGACGGGATTCGTGTCTCTTCCTGTTTGTGATGCCGCATATAATCCTGCTGAATTTGGTTCAGGATCTTCGGGATTTTCCCATGATGCGGTAAAATAAAATTTCTTTGAGTACGGACTGAAAACCAGACTCCGAATGTCTCCTCCTGCAAGGCCTTTTTCCCACACAAGATGAATGCTGTTGTCCTTGTTGTATTCTCCGACGATAAACGCCCAGACCCTTGACCTCCAGCCGTGATGATCGTAATTGGTCAGCAACATGAAAAGCGAATTGTCTTCGTTTGCTGCGCAGCCGAATACATGTGACTCCTTGAAGGCTTCCTTCTGCTTTTCCCACGCTTCCAAATGCAGGGCAGGGTCGTACTCCAGCGAAAAAGAAAACGGAGCAATCAGGAGAAAAATAATTGCCATAAATAAAATCTTACTGCGGCTCATGTTTCCATTTTACTCCATTCTGCAACAATAGGATAGAGTGTCGAACTCACAATAGGGCGGCAAAATAGACCGGAAGATAGATTATGCCGTTGTCTTCCTTAAAATCGGAAGTGTGAAGGACATAGCAGGTTCCGGCATATTCCGAGTATTTTGTCCTGAACTTGTTGAGCGAAGAAAGCGTGTATCTTTGCGTTGATTTTACTTCGATTGCCTGGATGTTGTGGCGGGAGGTAACTTTATTTTTTGTAATCAAAAAGTCAACTTCCATCCTGGATGCTGAATCTTCGTTGTCGGACTGTGAATAAAAGTATAGTTTGTGTCCGTTTGCGGTGAGCATTTGGGCAACGATGTTTTCAAAAATCATTCCTTCGTTTACTTCGAGCTTACCGAAAAGGAGCTTCTTGTAAATCTCTTCACTGACAAGACCGTTTTCATCAAATGCATGGCTGATTAAAAGTCCCGTGTCCGCCATGTAGCATTTCAGGGTGGTGCGGGTCATGTTCATCTTCAGTGCGATATTCGGTTCGTCCGCGTTGTAGCAGATGTTAACGATGCGGGAATCTTTCAGCCACATGAAGGCATC
>CACYBG010000108.1 GCA_902772605.1 uncultured Spirochaetaceae bacterium | reverse complement strand
TTTGCAACAGGTTTTGAAAAAGCGGCAAGCGACTGATTGTACACGTCCATGTATTTATCAGTAGGAACATATTCAATCGGAAGCATTTCGCAATAGTGTTTTCCAGACTGAATCAGCCTTTCCCTTTCCTCGGTCGATTTCGGTTCTATCATTCCGGTAATATCCTTCAGCAGGATAACAACATCTTTTTCACTGTAAGAACTTCTCATTTCGTCCACCTGATGACGGTCAAATCATCCGTATATTTTTTAAGTGCATTGACAAGCGAATACACGCCGTCTTTTTCTTCCGATTCAGAATCCGTAACAACCAGAACCTTGTCATAGGAATCCAGATTGTAGATGTAGGTCGTCCTGTCCGAATCATACATGCTCTGCAACTGAAATCGTATGAACAGCGGATAATCTTTTTCCGCATAAATCGATATCGGGCTTCTTGTCGTCGAATGGGTCCTGACCGTATTTCCAAGCTCCTCAATCCTGCTTCCGACGTATATTGCAGGAAACATGAATTCTTCCGTTCCAAGCACAAGGATTTTTTTACCCGAACCGATGTCCTGAGTTTCGATTATTCTGTCAGCCAGTTCATCGCAGGATTTCAAATAGCTTTTCGAATCGACAAGTCGCCTTGCATTCATCGCTCCTCCTATCGATAAAACCCTGTAATCCACGGGCGTGCAATCGGGAGGATTTTCACGACCCTTGATTTCAAACCTGGATGCAATCTCCTCAAAATGAGTCCTGTCGATTTTTTCAAGGTACAGGAAATCAATGTCGATTCCCGAATATTTTTCCATGTCTTCATCAGTCATTCCGTTCAGGATGGACATGACCGAAAACGAGATTTCCCTTGAATATGTTTTCCGAAGCATACGGATGATGTTCAGGATTGTCTTTCCGGTCGAAACTTCATCTTCAACAAAAATAATCCTGTCGATACTGTCGATGATTCCGTCCAAATCGGTCTTCACCAGTTTCTGTTCCGTTGCGTGACTGTGCTCTTCCGAAAAAAAGATGTATTCGACATCAGGAATCGGTTCGCGGGTCGTCTGCATGTAAGGCATACCGGCACTTATTGCAACCTGGGCACCGATGGCAGTTGCAGTTTCCGCAAATCCGACGAAAAGGATACGCTCGTTTTCATATCTCCCTTCGATTTTTTTTGCCAAATCGCTGAACACTGAAAGCGACTGTTTCGGCGATACGGGAATGTGTTTTCCCTGCATCGGATTTACAATCAGGAATCCCCTTTTTGCATTGTTTTCCCTTTTTGCTATTGAAATGAACTTTTTTGACATAACTAATCCTCTGGATAAATCAATCGTCGTCGCGCTTGGATTTACCCTTAAAAATATTTTTGAATGCATTACGGATGATTGAGCCGCCAGTCTGAATGGCCCCGGAAGTCAATTTTTTCTTGAATCCATCCTTCTTCAATTCCGCTTTCAACTGATCCAGACTCCTTTCCGCCAAACCCGATATTTCTATGTCCGCCTTGAAAGCATTCAGCACAAGCTGTATCCACACGGGAATGGTCGCATTGAAAATGTCCCCGATTATCGAAATGATTAGTCCGACACCGCAGAACATGGTAATCAAAACCTTGTACGGAAGCATCTCATTGTACGATGAAAAAAGACTTATGAAAACAAGTACGAATATGAAAATGCAGACCGCCCGCCTGATGAATCCAAAAGTCAGATGAAGCGCACGCTTAAAATGAATCTTCCTGATGAATTCAACCAGAGTCATAACAAAGATGGCCCATGAAACGACTGACAGGATGATGTTCGGAATCAGATAATTCGGCTTAAAAATGATTCGGAAAACCGTGTAAACCGCATAAAAACCCGAAAAGCACAATGACGAAACTTCAAACGAACGCTTGATTTTTGAAATTATCAGATTCAACGCTTTTTCAGTTTCCGGCAATACGAAATTATCCGCCATTTGTGCCTCCAGTAAAATTCACGCAAGGTTTTTCAGGACGTTTTCCAATACGAACTCGGAAAAAAGCCGGTCGGAATCGTTCCTGAGTATCCTGTTGCCATTGGAATTGAGCGTCCAGTTGAAATCGGCAGGAATCATTCCCAAATCGGAATTTTCCAGCATCGAAACGTCAAATTCACTGTCACCGGCAGATATGACTGCATCGGCATTCATGAATTTTTTAAATCGACTTATCGCCGCACCCTTATTCAATGATTTCGGAAGGATGTATATTTTTTCGCCGTTGTCAAATGATTCGACAAGATTTGAATCCAATCGACTTTTGAGCATTTCGAGCGTTTTCTGCGGATTTTCTGATTTTGTAAAGACAAAAAGATTTTCTATGAACCGTATTTCAAATTTTCTGG
>CACYBG010000107.1 GCA_902772605.1 uncultured Spirochaetaceae bacterium | reverse complement strand
ATTATGAGGTGATTGTTTGCAAGCGTTACGATTCCGTTTATGAGTTCGTTCGCAAGTCCGGTCATGGTTATGGAACCGGCGATTATTCCTGCGACTCCACATGCAGCGGCAACAGTTATGCAGCTTTTTCCACCGGTCTCAAGTGCATCCAGACACTTCTTGAACGTAATCCTGTCATCCCTGTTGAAAAGACCGACTGCAATCACCAGAAGGATTGAAATGCTTGCGGCTCTCTGCAGAGTCATGAAATTTCCACCGACCCACACGACGAGCATGACAAGTGGCAGAAGCAGGTAGGACTTTTTAATCAGCTTCTTGAAAACCGGGAGTTCTTCCTTCCTGATTCCGCTGAGTCCGAGTTTTTTCGCCTCAAGATGTACGGCAATGAAAATGCCCGCAAAGTAAAGGACAGCCGGAAGAATCGCCCTGACAAGGATGTTCGAATAGGGAACGCCCACAAAATCTGCCATGAGGAATGCGGCTGCACCCATGATTGGAGGCATTATCTGTCCTCCGGTTGATGCAGCGGCTTCGACGGCTCCGGAAAATTCGCTTTTATATCCGGTCTTTTTCATCATCGGAATCGTGACTGAACCGGTCGTAACGGTGTTTCCAACCGATGAACCCGAAACCATTCCGCAGAGTGCAGATGAAATTACGGCGACCTTTGCAGGACCTCCCGAATATTTTCCTGCCACGCAGTTTGCAAGGTTGATGAAGAAATTCGAAATGCCGGTCCGTTCAAGGAAAGCACCGAAAATTATGAACACGACTATGTATTTTGAACAGACGTTCACCGGAGTCGAAAAAACGCCTTCCTTAGTATAGAAAAGGTTCCTTATGAAATACCTGATTCTTCCAAAGAAATTCGGATTCGTAAGTCCGACCGTAAGCGCATAGATTATGAAAACCGTTGCAACGCAAAGAATCGGTATTCCGACGCAGCGTCTGGTCAATTCAAGGAGAGAAAGTATTCCAATCACCCCGATTACAATCTGATAGACCTGAAATCTGGTTCCCTGCTGAATGATGGACTGGGCGTTGAAGGTAAAATAGAGGAAAGACGATGTTCCCAGCACCATTATGATTATGTCATACCACGGGATGTAGTTTTTACGCACCGATTTCTTGTTCGCAGGATAAATCAGATATCCCATCAGGACGATGATTCCCATGAAGGACGTCAGCCTGATTTCCTCAAGGAATTTTGCAAAAAGGGTCATGTAGATGCACCAGAGCGAAAAGGCAATGACCAGTCCGCGTATGATGATTTTAGGAACCCCTTCCCAAATCCGTCGGTTTGATTCCCTGTCGTATTTTTTCATGACCGCATCGATGTCGGTCTTTGTCTCTTCATTCACAGCATTCGTTTTTTCACTCATATCCTATTCCTCAATGTTTACGGTGATTCCATGCTCGGCATAATATCTTGCGGCACCCGGATGAAAAGGAGCTGCCATACCGGCTGTTGCATTTTCAACCGAAAGCTCCTTGCCCTTTGCATTTTCAACGGCGATTTCTTCGGCATGGTCAAAAATTGCGGAAGTCATTGCATAGACGGCATCATCTGAAAGTGAAGACGAAACTATTACAGTCGCCTTAACCGTTATGGTCTCAACGTCATCATCCAATCCGCTGTACGTTCCACCGGGAATTTTCATCGGAGCATAATACGGGCATGAACGAAGAATTTTGTCCCTAAGTTCTCCATCGACATTCACAAGATAAGCACCGTTCGTTACAGCCAGTTCCGATATTGCACCTGTCGGAGCTCCTGCAACGATGAATGCAGCCTGAATGTGACCGTCTTTCAGTGCTTCCTTGCTTCCTTCAAAACTCTGGTACTGGGGATTGATGTCGTCTAGCGAAATTCCTGCGGCATCAAGTACGTCAAGTGCATTGAAATAAACACCGGAGCCCGCCTCACCGATTGAAACCGATTTTCCCTTAAGGTCATACACGCTCTTTATGTTCGGGTCCATCGTGACAATCTGAACGACTTCGGCATAAAGTCCTCCGAGCACCCTGAAATCGTGGGTCGGACCATCCTTCTTGAACGATTTTTCGCCGTTCCACGCATAAGCCATTACGTCGGACTGAGTAAAACCGAGCTGAAAATCACCGTCCTGAATGGACTGTATGTTGACTTTTGAGCCTCCGGTAGAAACGGCTGTAACCTTTATGTCGGCATTGCGCGTGATGTACTGTGCGACTACGCCACCGTAGGAATAATAGACGCCGGCTGTTCCACCGGTTCCAAACATCAGTCTGCCGTTACGGTTGCATCCAGCAAAAATCAGGAAACAGAAGGCAGAGAATACAAAATATTGAAATCTTCGTTTATTCATTCTTCTATTTTACAGGAAATATGATAAAATAAAAAGAAAAAAATCAGGCAATCTCTAAAAACAAAGAGGTTTCCTAAATAAATCCACAGCAAAAAGGAGACCGATATGACAGCAGAAAATCTACCGATAATAACGATTTCGCGGGAATACGGAGCCGGAGGAAGAAGTGTCGCCAAGGGACTTTCAGAAAAACTCGGGATACCGTGGTATGACCAGGATTTTGTAACCGAGACAGCCAGGGACAGCGGTTATGAAATCGGTACGATTGAATCGGAAGGGGAAGAATTGAGTCAGTTCGATAAAATCCTCGATTACATCATGAAGACGAACGTAAGCTACAACAGTTCCCACGACGGAATTTTCGAAGCCCAGAAAAAGGAAGTCCTGAAACTTTCAGGTTCCCCATGCATAATCGTCGGACGGCTTTCGAATTTCATACTGAGGGAAAACGGAATAAAGACCTTCGACGTATTCCTCCATGCCGATATGGAACACAAAATCAAGAGGATATCCGAACTGAAGGAAAACGGAAAGACCGAAATCAAGAAATTCATCGAAAAGCGTGAAGCTCTCAGGAGAAACTATTACAGGCACTACACCAACAAGACGCTCGGAGACTACAGGGACTACGCCCTTTCAATCGACACGGGAAAAATCGGAATGGAAGGAACCGTAACGCTTATACTGGAAGCCCTGAAATCCGCCGACTAATCAGCGGTTTCCGAATCAGCACTTCACTAAGGCTCACCTTGGATAGAAAACCTTGATTAAATCGGTTCGGCCTGCTAGCTTCAACGCTTCAATCACCAGAGGCCTGTTCCCCGGATGATTGAACTGGAGCAGGGCCCTCTGCAAGCGTCTTTCCCTTCCACCACGGGCGACGTATACGGATTCAAGGTGACCGTCTTCAGTTTCGCTCATGGGATTCAATCCGGTGTAATACATGCAGGTCGCAAGGCTTCCCGGAGTCGGATAAAAATCCTGCACCTGATCAGGAACGAATCCCGTCTTTTTCAGGTAAAGTGCAACTTCAATGGCCTCGTTCAATCCTGCTCCCGGATGTCCTGCAATGTAATACGGAACCAGATACTGTTTCTTCCCGAGTTCCCTGTTGATTTTTTCATATTCCTTCGAAAATTCCTCGTATACGCTGTGGCTCGATTTCCTCATCAGACGCAGGACCGAATCGCTTACATGTTCCGGAGCAACCTTCAGCTGTCCGCTTATGTGGTTCTCGCAAAGTTCACGGAAAAATGTCTTGTCCTTGTCCATCACCAGATAGTCGAAGCGTATTCCCGAGCGGATGAAAACCTTTTTTACGTTCGGAATCTGCCTCATTTTCCTGAGCAGGGAAACATAGTCGCTGTGGTCAACTTCAAGGTTCGGACACGGATTTACGCCCATGCAGTCCCTGTTCTTGCAGGCTCCCCTTTCCTTCTGGTACCGGCATGCATCCTGCCTGAAATTTGCAGTAGGTCCGCCTACATCGTGGATGTACCCCTTGAAATCCGGGTCATGTGAAATGAGTTTCGCCTCTTCCAGAATGCTTTCGTGGCTTCTGGTCTGAATTCTCCGTCCCTGATGAAAAGTTATTGCACAGAACGAACAGGCTCCGTAACATCCTCGGCAACTCGTAAGGCTGAATTTCACCTCGCTCAATGCAGGAACCCCGGTTTTTCCGTTTTCGGCTTTTCCGTCATACATCGGGTGCCATTTTCTGGTAAAAGGAAGGGAATAGATTTCATCGAATTCAGCGGTGGTAAGGGGATCTGCGGCAGGATTCTGTATCACGAACCTTGAATCGGCAGGTTCAATCAGTACGTGTGCGTTCAGTGCATCGGTGTTCTGTTCCTGAACCAGATACGAACGTGCAAAAAGTTCCTTGCTCTGCGGTGTATTTCTGCTGATATCCTGATACGGGGGAAGCATTAGCGCAATGTTCTGGGGAACGTCACGGCAGATTACCGGCATGGTCTTGAGCTTTCGGTTTCCGGCGTTCGACTTTACGTGGGTCGCCTCCCTGAATGGAGTTGCAGTTCCGTCTTCATACGCACGGACATAATCACCAAGAGCCTCTTGATGGGGAGGAAGTTCATCGGCTTTTCCAGTAAACCAGCAGGTTCCCTTTACGTCCCTGATTGCCCGGGCAGGCATTCCGCTTTTCAACCTTTCCGCAATCTCTAGCATGGAGTGTTCGCCCATACCGTACATCAAAAGGTCCGCCTTTGAATCCAGAAGTATGGAACGCTTGACCGTGTTCGACCAGTAATCGTAATGGGATGTACGCCTCAGGCTTGCCTCTATTCCTCCAATCATCACGTTGACGCCCTTATACGCCTCCCTGATTTTTGAAACGTATGCAATTATGGCCCTATCCGGTCTGTGTCCTGCAACTCCTCCATGGGCATATACATCTTCCGAACGGGGCTTGTTGTTTGCTGTGTAATTGCTTACCATCGAATCCATGGCTCCGGCACTGACCAGAAAACCAAGCTTTGGACGGCCGAAAACCTTGAAGCTCTCGGCACTGTGCCAGTCCGGCTGGGGAAGTATCGCAACGGTATATCCGCGGCTTTCCAGGAGTCGTCCCAGAAGTGCAGGTGCAAAAGTCGCATGGTCCACATAAGCGTCACCGCTCACGAAGACAAAATCAACCTCATCAATTCCACGCTCAATCAAATCCTGCTTGCATACAGGCAAAAAATCTTTGGACATGGTTTCAGATTAATGGATTTCGATTTTTTTGGGAACAGGTCGCAAGCT
>CACYBG010000106.1 GCA_902772605.1 uncultured Spirochaetaceae bacterium | reverse complement strand
CCGCTCAATACGACAGAAAGTATGACGTCCGTTTTTGTGAGTGTCAGGATTGATGTTGAGCCGAAAAGCGTGGTGCAGACATCTCCCGAAAGATTTGACTTCGGTGAGAAAATGTTCATCAGAAGGTAGCCGAATGCAAGTGCGGTTGTCGAAATCAATGCAAGGCTGGTTTCTCCCTTGATTTTTGAATTCTGTTTTCCGCAGAGAAGAAGGACTGCAAAAAGAATCGTAACCGGAAGTACGAAATATGTCGGCGTGGTGATTTTTAAAACCGAAGCGAGTGCCAGTGCTCCGAAAGCGGTGTGGCTCAGTCCGTCTCCAATGAATGAAAATCTTTTAAGTACCAGTGTGACTCCCAGAAGTGAAGAACAGAGTGCAATTACGACTCCGGTTATCAGGGCGTAATATACGAATGAAAATTGAAAATAGGTTGAAAGTTTTTCGAAAAGTTCTGCCATTTTATTTACCAAGCCTGTAAATGTGTTTTGCGTATTTTTCAGTTGCGGGAATGTCGTGGCTTATCATGACGATTGTCATTCCTTTTTTGTTAAGCTCGTCAATCATTTCGTACATTTCCCTTGAAGCTTCCGGGTCGAGCCCTGTAACCGGTTCATCAAGAATCAGGACTTTTTTAGCGGTGCAAAGAGCCCTTGCCAAAAGGACCCTCTGCTGCTGACCTCCGCTCAACTCTGCGAAACTCTTTTTCCTGAGTTTTGAAATTCCCATGGTGTCCAGATTTTTCAGGGCCATCTTCTTGTGCTTCTTGGTGTAGAACGGAAAAAATCCCAAATCGTTCTGGCATCCTGAAAGGACCACTTCCCAAACGGACGCTGGGAAATTCTTCTGGAAATTTTTCTGCTGAGGAAGATATCCGATTTCTTTTCTGTCCAGGGTAGGTGCGAAATTGATTTTTCCTTCCAGCGGCGGAATGAGTCCAAGAAGGGTCTTGAGGAAAGTCGATTTTCCGCATCCGTTTTCACCGATTATGCATATATAGTCGCCGTCTTCGATATTGACGGAAACGTTTTCGGCTATGATTTTTGAACCGTAGCCGATTTGCAGATTTTCACATTCTATCAGATTCATGTCTTTACCTCAGGCATTCCAGATTTTTTTTCATTGTCGAAATGTAGGTCTTGCCGTTCTTTATGTCGTCGGTATTCGTCGACTGCATTGAATCGAGTGCGACAATCGCTGCATTCTTAGCCTTTGTATTTGATATGACGGTTTTTGCGATTTTGCCGTCGGATTTTTCAAGTACGTAAACCTTCGGTGCATTAAGCCCGTCGATTTTTTTTGCAAGGAATGCAATCGTTTCGAAACTTGCTTCACTTTCTGCAGAACATCCGGTGAATGCTGCAAAATAATTGATTCCGTAATCCTCGGTAAAATATCTGAACGGAAATCGGTCGCAGAAAATCATCGTGCTTGACGGAATGTTTTTGCATGCGGAAGCAAACTCGGCATCCAAATCCTTCAGCTGATTTTTATACGAAGCGAGATTTTCATTGAAGGTTTCTGAGTTTTCCGGTGCAAGGCGTCCAAGTTCAAGTGCGATTCTTTCACAGACTTTTTCTGCATTCCGCAACGAAAGCCATACGTGCTCATCGTATTCTATTTCACAGTCTTCATGCTCGTGTTCGTGCTCATCTTCATGTTCATCTTCTTCATGTCCGTGTTCATGATGATGTTCATCTTCCATGCCTTCGACGATTTCCTCTTCCTTTACCGTGTCGCCGAGAACCTTCATCAGGTTGATTTCAACAAGGTCCTTGTTTTTCTTGTTTCTGAGAGCATCCTGAATCCATCCGTCAGATTCTCCCCCGACATAAATCAATATGTCGCAGGTGGAAATCCTGATGATGTCGTCGGCAGTCGGCGTGAAGTTGTGAAGGTCAACTCCGTTTTTCATCAGAAGCTTTACATCGACGTTTTCGCAGTTTCCGACAATCTGCCTGGTCCAATCGTATTCCGGAAAAATTGTCGTTACGACCGAGACCTTCCTTTTTTCATCCGTTTTTTTATTTGAACATCCCGTAAGGCATGCGGCTGCAATCATGATGCTTATGATGCATAATGTTCGGCTAAGTCCTTTACTCATTATTTTGGCACTCCTTGCATATTCCGTAAAATATGGTTTTAAAAGAATCAAGATAAAATCCGTGGTTTTTAAGCAGATGGCTTTTGATGATTTCAAGGTCATGACATTCAAGGTGAATCAGTTTTCCGCACGATTCGCACTTTAAATGAA
The DNA here is from genome assembly GCA_902772605.1 of uncultured Spirochaetaceae bacterium. GTDB lineage: Bacteria > Spirochaetota > Spirochaetia > Treponematales > Treponemataceae > Treponema_D. Next base: position 5,096 of record CACYBG010000106.1, on the reverse strand, counting down.
AATGATTGGAAGTGCTTCCATCTTCTTCTCCGACGTATTCGAAACATGCACCTGTTTTTTCATCCAGATAGTATCTGTTTATGATGTGATCCTGAATCATTTTTTCCAGGCTTCGGTAAATGGTTGCTGTTCCCATGCATATGTTTTTGCTTTCGCAATAGGCCTTTACGTCCTCAACCGTAAAATGCTTTCCGACGGTACTTTTTGCAAAATCCAACAAAAAGTCCCTTTGTTTGGTCCTGTAGTTTATTCTTGGCATTTCCTTGTTTTACAAACCGCCTCAGAACTGAATTTGAGAATGTATCTCAAATTATAATAAAAGAAGCTTTTTGTCAATATGAGAATTATTCTCAATTTTTGTTCTAATCTGGTATTAAAAATTTTGGTAAAAATCACGCGTTCGGTTAATACCAGATTTTGTAGCAAAATGACGCGAATTTACAAAATCAGTCCGGAGATTGGGACCGATTAACCCAATGGAGGAAACTCGCGGCTGTAATTTTGGTCGGTCGGGGCGCATTTCAATTCATTGGACGGGGTTATTCGAGCTTATGGAACTGGAATGTAAGCTTCTTGCACTGACCGAGGCTCGGAAAATCAGCATGAAAACGGATTTTGTGGATTTTTTTCCTCCGACTGAAACTTGGCACGGTTTATGCTGAATGATTTAGTGAAGGTTGAAAAGACCTTCAAAAAAATAAACCATTTGGAGGCATTTTATGAATGATTTAACGCTTTTTAACGATTTGTTCGACGGCTTTGGCGATGATTTTGCATTCCCGACGCTCGCCCTCAGCAAGGTTCTTCCAAATCCGAAAGTTGATGTTAAGGAAGACAAAGATGCTTACACCCTTGAAATGGATTTGCCCGGCAAAACTGAAAAAGATGTAGACATCGAACTTAAGAACAACGTCCTCACGATTTCATCTGAAGCAAAATCAGAAAAGGATGAAAAGAAAGAGGAGAAAGAGGAGAAAAAGGAAGAAAAAGAAGGGGCTAAATGGTTGATTAAGGAACGCAGCTATTCAAAGTTCAGAAGGAGCTTTACTCTTCCGAATGACGTGGACTGTGAAAAAGTTTCTGCAAGCGTGAAAAACGGTGTTCTTGTCGTAAAGATGCCGCGCCATGAGGTTGAGAAGGCAAAGCACATCGAAATCAAAAGCGCATGAGTTTGCGAAGATGAATTGAACTGAAATGCTTTTCATCATTCGTCACTGAAATAAGGCGGTCTGGAAAATCCTCATCGGTAAGCCGTTTGTTGGAATCGGCTGAAGGATTTGGATGTTTCGGCCGCCTTTTCATTTGACAAGAACGACAAGTAGTGTTACTATAAAAAGAAACGAATGATTTTGTCGAGGAAATGAAATGAGGATGACTGAAAAGCAGTTGGAGCAGATTAGAAATCAGATTAAGCGCGTAAAGGAATTTGGAAATCCCTTCTATACTAAACGCTTTGAAAATGTAAATCCGGATGACATAAAGACTCAGGAAGATTTTGAAAAACTCGTACCGTTCTGTACGAAGCAGGATTTGAGGGATGCATATCCGATGGGACTTGCAACTGTTCCAGAGGAAAAAATCGTAAGGATTCATTCTTCAAGCGGAACGACGGGAGCTCCTGTCATAGTGCCGTATACCCAGAAAGATGTCGATGACTGGTCCGTGATGTTCGCCAGATGTTACGAGATGGCTGGAATAACAAACAGGGATAGAATCCAGATTACACCGGGATACGGATTGTGGACTGCCGGCATTGGATTTCAGGCGGGATGTGAAAGGCTAGGTGCAATGGCGATTCCGATGGGACCGGGAAATACTGAAAAACAGCTTCAGATGATGCAGGATTTGAATGCGACCGTTCTCTGCGCCACATCATCTTATGCGCTTCTTCTTGCCGAACAGGTTGAATCCAGAGGCATCGGAAAAAACATAAAGCTGAAGAAGGGAATAATCGGTTCTGAACGTTGGGGCGACAAAATGCGCAGCCGCATACAGAGGATTCTCGGCATTGAACTTTATGACATTTACGGACTTACCGAATGTTACGGTCCTGGAATCGGAATCAACTGCGACAAATCGGAAAACGGAATCCACATTTTTGACGATTACGTCTACATCGAAATCCTGGATCCTCAGACTGGAGTTCCGGTTCCCGAGGGACAGATCGGCGAAATCACCCTTACGACCTTGGTTAAGGAGGGAGCACCTCTGTTCCGTTTCCGCACGCACGACCTTGCATCTTTCATAACGGAAAAATGCCCATGCGGAAGAACGTATCCGAAAATCAGCCAGATTCTTGGACGCAGCGACGACATGGTTAAGGTCAAGGGAAACATAATCTTCCCGAGTACGATAGAAGACGTAATCAAATCAGTCCCCGGTACTTCAAGCGAATATCGGGCGGTAATCGAGCATGTTGACGGAAAGGACCAGATGACCGTCATGGTTGAAGTCGAAATGGGTGTCGATCGTGCAGAAGTCGCGCTCGGAATACAGTACATTTTCAAGCAGAAATACAATATGACGCCGAAAGTTGAAGTCGTCGGAATCGGTGAACTTCCAAGAAGCGAAAAAAAGACCAAGAGAATAGAAGACCGCAGATTCAACTGATTCGGGCGAAGGGTTACATACCCCGTCTCTTTAAGGCGGAATAAAGGGTATGTAATCCGACTGCAATACCTTATGAGAACACCAACCCCGATGCTCTGTGTCGCGATTGGTGATTATAGCGACCGCTGATGATGAATCGGCGGTTTTTTTATAGGTCCAATGTCGAGTTTTGAATGTAGAGCCGAATATATTTCCATTTTTAATGATGATTTTCTTGTGACTTGCATAAAACGGTGGTAAAATTAAGGATAGGTGGCTGTCCAAAGTCATTGTCATGCCGAACTTGTTTCAGCATCAGTAATTTTGCAGTAGTTCCTTGCGATATAGGGGATTACGAGAAATTTCCGGGAACTGTCGATTAACGCTTCAAGTGTTGGTCAACGGTTCCTTAGTTTCATTCAGAAGGTAAGAATGGCAAAGACAAAATTTCCAATGGATAAAACTCTGCCGAAAAACATGGCACTGTTGATTAAGGAGCGTTGTTCAAGGTATGCGGATGAAAATCTTCAGGCCGCAAAAGGTCCAGACGGTAAATTCAAGTATTACACCTATTCACAGGTTTACGAAAGCGTAATCGAATTTGCACTTGGACTTAAGACCGTAAACGTTCATCGCGGTTCAAACGTTGCGTTGATTTCAGACAATCGGCGTGAATGGCTCATTTCGGATTATGCACTTGTCTGCATAGGAGCCGCTGATGTTCCCCGTGGCTGCGATTCCATGGGAAATGAAATCAGGTTCATCGTTTCGTATGCTGATTGCGAAGTCGGTATCTTCGAAAATTTCCGTCAGTTGAAAAAGATTACGGAAAAGGAAGATGAGGTCCCGCTCCTGAAAACGGCAATCCTTTTTGATGCTCCAAGCGATTCCGAAATGAAGGAATTGAAATCATCGCGCATTGATGTCCGCACATTTGAGGAAATCCTGAACGAAGGAAAAAAGATATATGAAAGCGACAGGACAGGTAAGCGTGCAGAGTTTGAAGCCGAGATGGAAAAGACCGAGCCTGACGACACGATTACTATGATTTTTACATCTGGAACGACAGGAACTCCAAAGGGCGTAATGCTCACCCACAAAAATTATCTGACTCACCTTTCCTGTGTTCCGACATTCCTTCCCGGAAAACCGGGGGAGTGGTGGCTTTCCGTTTTACCGGTATGGCATGTTTTTGAGCGATTGATTCAATACGTCGCATTGCAGTTGGGCTGTGGACTTGCATATTCAAAGCCAATCGCATCGGTAATGCTTTCTGACATGGCTGAAATCCGTCCTCAGTGGATGTGTGGAGTTCCAAGACTTTGGGAAGCTCTTGCAAAAGGCGTAAACCGTGCAATGAAAAAAAAGGGTGGAATCGCCCTGAAGCTCTATAATTTTTTCCTGAGTGTCGGAATCCATTATGCAAACAACCGCGACCGGGTTTTGGGACATGTCTGTCGCCTGAAAAAACGGAACAGATTTTTGGACGGTTTGGTCGGATTTTTTCCGTTCATCGCATTGTTCCCGCTCCACAAGCTTGGGGATGCATTGGTGTTCAAAAAACTCAGGGCTAAATTCGGCGGAAGGCTTTCCATTGCAATTTCCGGCGGTGGTGCGCTTCAAAAGGAAATCGATGATTTTTACCGTGCTGTCGGCCTGAATCTGTTGGAAGGCTACGGACTTTCAGAAACATGTCCGGTCGTTTCATTCCGATATTACAGGGAACCAAGGCCAGGGTGCGTCGGGGCGATTTTCCCGAGCTGGGAAGTTAAAATCCTGAAGGAAAAAAACGGCGTTCCGATAAGCAACGAACCTCTTCCACCCGGAGAACAGGGATTGATTTATGTGCGCGGAAATCAGCTGATGAAAGGATATTACAAGCGTCAGGATTTGACCGATGCGGTAATCGATTCCGACGGATGGTTCAATACCGGCGACCTTGGAATCAGGACTTACGACAATGAACTTAAGATTACCGGACGTGCAAAGGATACCATCGTTTTGAGCGGGGGAGAAAACATAGAGCCAGCAATGATTGAAAGGGGACTTTCTGCCAGTCCGTACATTGAAAGCTCCATGGTTTTGGGACAGGATAAAAAATATCTCGGAGTGATTATCGTTCCAAACAGGGAAAACGTAAATGCTTATGCAGCAGAAAACGGACTTGCGTCGGGCGATTATGTGTCGCTTTTGAATTCGGCGGAAATACAGAAACTCTTTGAATCGGAAATTGAATCCTGCGTTTCTCCAGAGCGTGGATTCAGGACTTGCGAAAAGGTAAACAGGTTTGCCTTGGTTCCGAAGAGCTTTGAGGTCGGCGACGAACTTTCTGCAAAACAGGAAATCATCCGGCATAAGATTGCAGAAAAGTATTCCGGCTTGATTGACGAAATGTTCAAGGAAAACTGATTTGCTGAATTAAAAATAAAAGGGATGTCTGACGTTTCAAAAAAGCCGGGCATCCCTTTTTTTATGCAGATTTTATCAAGCGGATTTTTTTGCGCTGG
>CACYBG010000105.1 GCA_902772605.1 uncultured Spirochaetaceae bacterium | reverse complement strand
GTCAAAGCAAAAAGACCCAGTACAGCGAACTTTTTCATATCCCGATTATACATCAAGCGCAATTTTTTGTGAACAAGATGCGGATGACGTGTGGAAGGCAAGTGCAAATCTTAATGAATTTAGTAGGTTCTATTTCGAATTTCATCTATATTTATAACAAAACCGGCTCTCAGCGAGAATCCAATCCGCAAAAACGGCTCGTTCGAAGCTACGCTACGAATCCCCGCACTTCGTTTGTGCAGATGTTTTTGCGTTTTGAATCCTCGCTTATGCCAATTTTGAAACGCTTTTCAATAACTTGAAATTTGGCCGAGTAAACGTATAGAATAATAAGGAAATCGACATTAAACTTTCCATGCAATATTTTTGGCACTTGCCTTCCACAATCTTTTTCAAAAACAAGGGATACTTTTAACTTACGAAACGACTGTAAACCGCAAATCCACAAGATGTTTCACCAGGAAACCACAGTTTTTCCACAGCTTTACACAGAAGTTTTCCACAGTTTCTGCAAAATTTCACAATAAATTCAAAAATTCCATGAATTCACCGGACCGAACGATTCCTTTTCGAATTTCGCCCCGGAATTTGAGCATAAAAAAATCGGTATCCTAAATCTATATAATACATAGAATTAAGATACCGATAACATGTAACCCTATAAAAATTTAGAGTTAAATTCCAGATTCGCCGCGAAATTCTTTTCCACAGCCTTTTTCAATCCGATATTTTTCCACAGTTGTTCACAATGAATTCACACAAATGAACAGGTTTTCCACAGGCCGTCCCTTTTTTTTCGGGAAAACCACGTACAGAAGCTCAAATCCGCGATTTACTGCCTGTTCCTATCCTTGGGCATCATCTCGGGCTTGAAAAACACGATGTCTTCCACATCCGACGACCTCGCAACCTTGAATGCAGAATTTGCCGCTGCAAGACTGAACTCGAAGGGGACATTCGGCTTCATTCCTTCACAGTTGAACACCCCGGCCTTTAGGGTAACGTTCAGGATTTTCTTACCGTCGTCCAAATCCAATATTACGTGCAGATTGGTCATGTACTTGATGATTTCGGAAATTCTTGAAGTCTTTACGATTATGGCAAAGTTATCGCCGCCAAGACGACCGATGGCACCGTCCTTACCGATAAAATCCCTGAATCCGACCGAAAACAGCCGCAGGAATTCATCGCCCGTCTTGGAACCGAATTCATCATTAACGGAGTGGAACTTGCATATGTTGAAGAAAATCACCGTGAATTTCTTGAGGAATTTCTTTTTTGCAATAAGCGAGCCCAGATATTCGATTCCAGACGTGTTGTAAACGCCGGTAAGTGGATCGGTGTGTTCAGCGTTGGTAATCAGCTTCAAAAGGCGGGACCTGGAAAATGCGGCGAAAAGAACCTGAAAAAGGAATTCCACATCGGCAATTTCCGCGTCCGTCCAGGTATGGTTTTTCTGAACGTTTGCAGTAAAATAGAGTTTACCGCAGCTTTTCAATTCGTAATGATTCGTATAGGCCTGATCGCCTACGTACATTATCTTTTCATACAGCACGTCGTTGTTTATGACATGCTCCATATCACAGAATGTGGCAGGTATAGTGGCTGAAAGAGTCAGCTTACCGATAAAAAGTTCATCGGCCACAGGTTTCAAATCCTTGACCAAAAGCCGTGCCAGATCTCTAGGTTTTTCCTCGGTATTGAAAACCTTGGAAAAAAATCCCTGCAGTGCCGGAGATGCAATCATTTTTTCCCCCTTAAGGGAACCTCCAAAAAACTTCAGTTCTTAGAGGTAACTCTGAAGATACGATGCTTTAACCCCTGCTGTTTCAGGAGCCAAAATTCGACAAAATCCCTAAAAAATCCACGAACAGGATCTTTTAGAGACGACCATAGGATAATCCGCATTCAGATTATTCCGTATTTCCCTTAACAAGAGTCCGAAAGCGTTTTTAGAGGCGTATAAAATCATACTTTTTAGATTCATGTCATAACGAAAAAGTTTCGTCTATCATTTCCATTTCAGCCGGTGCATCAGGATGCTCTTCCTGCTTCATTGCATTCTTGAGCTTTCCTTCCGCTTCCTTCTCAAAATACTCCTCGACGGTTTTGACCAGAATCGTAGGTGCAATCGGCTTCAGGAGATAGTTGACCGGATGTACTTCCAGCACTTTCATAACGATATTCTTGTCGTCCTTTGAAGTCAAGAAGATGACGGGAATATCAACCGTAGCTTCCTCCGAACGAAGGATTCTGAAGACTTCCAGACCAGAAACGACCGGCATTTCATAATCCAGCAGAATCAAATCGACAGGACGCTCTTTCAAAAACGAAACGGCATTCATTCCTGAATTCGTGATGTAGACGTTGAATTTTTTGGCCATTTCCGTCCTCATCGAACGCAGGAAGGTCGTATCGTCATCAACAATAAGAACCCTTTTTCTGTCCTGAACCTCTCCGCCCTTGAATCCAGGCTCGACACCCGTTATGTCCTCGGAAAGAGAATAACCGGAAACCGAAATTCCAAGCTTAGTGACCAAATCGCTCGTATTTACGGGACGCTCAAAGACACCTGAAACATAGGATTTCGGTATTATCCTGTAGGCCGTTTCTATTTCAATCGGATTACCGATAAGGAACACATGAGTTGAAAGGTTTGCACCGGAATTCTTGATTTTTGCCAGATATTCAAGCGTTTCCTGATATTTCGTATCGTCTCCATCCAGATAAACGACAATCAAATTCGGAAGTTCGGAGATTTTGGTTATCTTCCGTAGATTTGGGGAAGAATAAATTACTTCATATCCAGCAGCCTTTATATTTTTTATCATGGTAGAAACCAAAAAACTTTCTGCCGATTCGCATATAAAAAGTACCTTCTTTTCCATAAAATCCTACCTCAAAACAAAAAAGAAATAAACTTAAAACTTTTTTCACTCTTTTTTTCAGAAACTTTTTTTCATATTTAAAGAATTTTATCAGCAATCCCAATCCTTACTATTAGAATCGCCTTATTTCAATATTTCCTTAAGTCCATTAAAGTCTGCACCCCTGGAAAGCCGCGCAACTTCTGCAAATTTATCGCGAACTTCTTCCGGAAGAGAATATTTTTCAACTTCTTCTATTATATTATCGATTGCGCTAAAGTCAAACGCTCCCGCAAACTCTTTTACCGCAGCCATGGCTTCATTGAACTTATCCAGCTCAAGCAAAGGTTTCGAGGAATCATCTTTTTCATTAAGAGAATCCAACTTAACGGCATAAGAGCGATACAATTTCAAAAGTTCGGGAGTCTTTGCAGCGATTGCAACCGCATTCTCCTCATCGCCACATTTTTCAAGATATGCGGCTTTTTCCGAAAGTTCCAAGGCGCCGATCAGACGGGAAGAACTTTTCAAGGCATGGACCTGAATGGTATAGTTCCTGAAATCCTTCTGATGCGCATAATTTTCTATATCTTCGGCCCTCTTTCTAATTGTAGCATAATATTCCTTTAATGCAACCATCAATATTTCCGGGGAACCGCAATTTTGTATGGCGGTCGGAAGATTGATTCCGTCAAGCATGCTCAACTGGTCTTCAATGGAACGTTTTTTGCCGGTTGCAGTCGAATCCACGTCAAGATTCAGGTGCTTTTCCGCCGGGATAAGCCTTCCGAGCATGTTTTCAAGGAGACGACTGTCCACGGGCTTTGAAAGATAGTCCACAAATCCTTCGCGCAGATAGTATTCCCTTGCACCGGAAACGACGTTTGCAGTCAGGGCGACGCACGGAACACCCTCGTTCAGGTTGCCTTCAAGTGTCTGCATTGCATGGAAAGCTTCAACACCGCTCATTCCCGGCATCCT
>CACYBG010000104.1 GCA_902772605.1 uncultured Spirochaetaceae bacterium | reverse complement strand
TCAACCGGATTCTGCTGGGAGGAATACATGATTCCCCGCCTGGATTCAGAACTCATGAGGGCCGCCGCCTCCGACCAGGACCTTGCGCTGCTTTCGCTTTCCATACCTGGGCTCGACTGGACTTCTGAATCGGGAAAGGCCGTAAGTTCCATAATCCAGAATACATTCAGGTTCAGGGACATGATATTCGAGTATGGCGATACCGGGTGTACGGCAATCGTACAGGGAAGGAACGGAAAACAGATACATGACATGGCTGAAAACCTGCATACCGACATAATCGCTGAACTTGCAAGGAGGCGCGAATACCGCATAGTCTCCATCGGAATCGCAAACCGTTCCCTGCGTTTGATTTCCGGCACAAGGCTTGCAAACGAGTCTGAGCAGGCTCTTTTAAGGGCTCAGGGCGACACCGATTCCCCGATCGTCGAATTCAGGATCAACTTCGACAAGTACCGTGAATTCATAGCATCCGGCGGTGCAAAGACGGAGCTTGCCGAGAAAAAAAGCTTCTGACGCCTTGAAAACGGGGCTTTAATCGGCCCTGTACTTTTCCTTTATGGCCTTTTCGACAACAGGCGGAACCATTGCGCTTATGTCGCCGCCGTAGCGTGCCAGTTCCTTTATCGAGCTTGAACGAATCAGAAAATACCTCTGCTCGGTCGGTACGAAAAGAGTTTCGACCTGCTGATTCAGCGACCGGTTGATGAGCGAAAGGTCGAATTCGTAGGAGAAGTCGTTCGTGTTCCTGATCCCCCTTAGAAGGACTTTTGCACCGACCTTCCTGCAGTAATCGCTTATGAGGGTCTTGCATATGTGTACGCTGACGTTGCCGTAAACTGAAGTCAGTTCCTTGAGCATGGAGAACCTTTCCTCATCGCTGAAAAGGTATTTCTTGTCCGGATTTACCGAAATCACCACGTCTATCTCGTCAAAAAGCCTGCTGCACCTTTCGATTATGTTCAGGTGTCCGAATGTGGGCGGATCGAATGATCCTGGAAAAACTGCTAACATGAAGGCGATTATATCAGATGTGGGCTTCTTTGGAAACACGTTTCGTACCGTTCCCCCTTCAATCCCCCGTTTGCGTCGTCCTATTCCCTTGATTAACAGCCCTAAGATTCCTATAATAGGATGGTTCCGCATTCCGTTCCATCCATCGGATTTCGGAAAAACGAAGGCCGCTCAAAATCGATTTTCTGACGGTCTTTTCTAAGTGCGAGGTGTTTTTATGATTTGGCTTATTGGTTGCAACGGCATGCTTGGAAGCGAGCTCGGCAGGATTTTTACTCAGAAGAACATTCCCTGGGTGGGAAGCGACCGCGAGGTTGACATAACCGATCCCGACGCCCTTGAATCTTTCGCCCAGTCTCACGACCAGTCTGCAAACAGGACTGGATACACTACTTCAAAGAAGATTGTTCCCGGAAAGATTACCTGCGTCATAAACTGTGCCGCATACACCGACATGATGCTTGCGGAAGAGAATCCCGAGGAAGCGGACCGCGTGAACAATGAAGGTGCCCTGAACGTTGCAAGGACTACTCGCAAGATAGGTGCAAAGCTCATCCACATTTCAACAAGCTGCATATATGACGGACGTGCATCGAATCCGTACGGCGAGGAAAGTCCCAAGCTGCCGTTTTCGGTGTATGGAAAGACCAAGCTCGACGGTGAAAATGCTATCCAGAAGGAAATGACCCAGTACTACATATTGAGGACGTCCTGGCTTTACGGTTCCAGCGGAAACAATTTCGTAAAGTCCCTGCTTCAGGGTGCAATGTCCAAGGACAGCGTGCAGGTTGCAAACGACATGGTGGGAACCCCTACCTCCGTCGAGGATTTCGCATCGGTCATCGTCAAAATCATCGAGACGTCTCAGAACGCCACCAGCCTTTTCGGTAAGAATTCAGCCATTCCGTACGGACTTTACAACTATGCGTCCCAGGGCATGACGACGAAATTCGAATTTGCAAAAAAGGTCATGGAGTTCGCACAGAAATACAGGAAGATAAGTTCTCCCTGCAGATTCGACCCGCTTCCATCATCGGACATTCCTTCGGAAAGACTGTTCCCGAGATATGCCGTCCTTGACTGCGGAAAGATTTACTCTGCCCTCAAGATGAAGGTTCCGGCTTGGGATGTCGGACTCGAAAGGTTCATCAAGAACGGACTTCAGCTCAACTCATTCTGACGGGAAACATCATGAAGGCACGCGGCGAAAACATTCATAC
>CACYBG010000103.1 GCA_902772605.1 uncultured Spirochaetaceae bacterium | reverse complement strand
TCTAAAAAGTCATTGAAAATGAGTTTTTAGAGATTGCCCTATATTAAAGCATAATGAAGCTAAAAACTCAATGAAATTTAAGAATTAATGAAATAAAGCATAATCCGAAGAAGAGTTACCCTGTGTTAATCATGGCATATGGTCTAAAGATTGGTTTAATGCTTGTATTGTAACTATCCTGAAAATCTTGTATTATGTGTGCGGTGGAATCATGAATGTTGCTTTTTTTGTAGATGGCTATTATCCAACCGTTACCGGCGTTATTACTGTTGTTGCACAATTGAAGATGGAAATGGAAAAAAACGGTCATAAGGTTCTGATTTTTACAGTCGAATCCAGAAAAAAAGATCGTCGTGAGGAAAAGGAGCCGGGAATTTACAGGGTTCCAACCAATTCATTTATCCTGCCGACGCTTAAAGGCGTATACAACGGAAGGCCGAACGTCAGGAAGATTGCAAAAATCCTTAAGGAAAATGACATCCAGATTTGCCACAGTCATACGGAATTTCCGCTTGGACGGGCGTGTTACAAAAGTGCAAAGCTAGCCGGAATTCCATGCGTTGCGACCACACACACAATGTGGGAGGATTATTTCAGATACTATCTCGGATTTATCCCAAAGCATTTTACCCGGATGTGGCTCCATAATTTTTTCAACCACTTCAATGCCCTGATAAACGTTTCGCAAAAAGCCTACGACTATTTTCACCTTCCGCATATGCTTCCGAAAAAGCCGGCAAGAATCATTCCGAATGCGATTGATGAAACCAAGTTCTGTAATGCAGACTATTCCGATGAAGAAAAGCGGGAGTTAAGGAAATCCCTTGGACTTGGCGAAGGAGACAAGCTGATTCTCTATACCGGCAGGATTGTTGAGGAAAAGCGTCTTGAAGAACTGTATGAAATCGTCTCTGACATAGTACGCAAAAAGCAAAACGTCAAGGCGTGTTTTGTCGGGACAGGCATAAAAAAGGATCATCTTAAAAGAAGGCTTGCACGGGAAAATCTTGAGGATAAGATAATTTTCACCGGGTTCGTTACTTGGCCGGACATTGCAAAATATTATTCCATTGCCGATGTTTTCGTTACGGCTTCACTGTCCGAGATGCATTCGATGACCGTTCTTGAGGCCATTACAATGTCGAATCCGATTGTCTGTCGAAGGGACACAAGTTTTACCGACACAATCTTTCACGGAGAAAACGGTTTCCTTGCCGATACGGATCAGGAGATGGAAGAATACATCGTAAAGCTTCTTGATGATGATGAGATGAGGCTTCAAATGCGGAAAAAAGCCTTCGAAATCAGCCAGAGGTTCAGTCTGGAAAATCAGGCAAAGCGTCACATCGAATATTATACGGAAATCATTGAGGGGAAAATCTAAACTCGGAGCATTCAAGACCGTTTTTAGAAGTTCCCCCATATCCGTTTCCCACTAAAAATGATACCTGAAAAATACGTTCGGCAGGAACAGATTTATGATGGTCTGCCATGATTCGTAAAAGGAACCGAACATGTAAATGCCCGTATCCCAGGTGTCCGGCTGCTCGAAATTCCGCTGCTGATAAAATCCGATTATCGGAAGGTAAGTTTTTGCTCCAATCTCCCAGCCGGATTTGAATATGTAGGAATACTTGAAATACAGACGTAAAGATTCTCGCCACAAATCGCTCGGCAGTCCGAATTCTCCGTCGTGAAATACTGCAGGTGAAATTCCGGTTCCAAACGTGTGCCCCAGATTTTCCCAAGGCGTCCAAGTGTATCCGAAATCAATGTGTGAATACAGGGCCAAGTGGAAATACCGTTTTTCAGTATCGTCATCGGCATACGACATGTTGTAGGGCACTCCAGTTACGCCAAGCTGTATGTCCCAGGAATTTTTCTTGAATTCAAAGTCCAGAGTCGGTAAATGGTAGATTGGACCGTAGGTGAGTCCCAGTCCGAAATCCAAATCGCTCTTGTCTGCAAAAACAAATGTGAAGCCAGAAATCAGGATTGATAGAATCAAAATCAGTTTTTTCATTTTATAACCTCCTCGTTTTTTTGCACTACGGTTTCGGGGTGCGTTCGTCCGGCAAAAGCGTCAGTTTCATCGATTTCAGATGTGCTTTTTTTTCATCGCTGATTCTGTAGCTTTCGATTGATTTTTGTATCGTCTTGTTGTGCGTCCATTTATCGAGTTTTTTCTGCTCGATGAACGGTAGCGTTTCGTCATATCTTTTTGTCAGTGCCGTTGCAAAATACCAGGCAATCATCATCTTTACGTAATATTCGTCCGACTTGATTGATGCGACGGTTTTCAAAAAATCAGGATTAAAATCTTCATCCAGAAAATGCTGCATCAACATTCCGATTCCAAATCGAACCGTAAAGCAATGCGGACTTTCAATCCATTTTTTTACGTGCGGCAAAAGCTGGTCGTGATGCTTCTTAAAAACTTTTGGTGAAAGCTGATCGCAGGTCGCCCAGTTGTCGATGTGCGGAAGAAAATCCTCCAGCAGTGAAATGCATTTTTCAAAATCCTTCTGCTCGCTGATTATGAATCCGTGAAGCTGATTTTCATCAAAATATTCGTGCGGAAGATTCCGTAAAAAAACATCGGCATCCGGCGACTTGGAAAACTCCTTTGCAAATTTCCTTAAATCAGGAGTTCGGACACCAATCATTTTTTCTGGAGGAAGATTCGGAATCAATTTGGCCTGAAACTCGCGGTATTCAGAATCCGAAAGTTCACGAAGCCGTTCAACGATTTTATCATCATGCACAATATAATTTTACTGCATTTTCAGCTTTTGTCAATGAATCGGGGGCTCGGTTGATTGCAGCCATGAATGTCGGTTAAACTCCGTGCAAATATTTTTTGGATTTGATATAATGGCTGGACTTTTGTTGTGAGGAT
>CACYBG010000102.1 GCA_902772605.1 uncultured Spirochaetaceae bacterium | reverse complement strand
GTCGGGCTTTTCAGGGCTACGGCTCTCGCCTCCGAACATGCTCCGCATGTTTTCGCTTCCGCTCACCCTTACAATCCCTTGCGCGGGAGTAGTTTCATTTAATCAGGTCTTTGATGACTTCCCCTGCAATTATCAATCCGGCAACCGACGGAACGAATGCAATGCTTCCCGGTACGTTTTTTTTTGCCTTGTGCGCTCCGTTTTCTTCCGGGACATTTTTTTCGGCTGACGGTTCTGAATTTATATTGGTCGGGACAATCGGTTTTTCGGTTGAAAAAAGGACCTTGACGTTTTCTATTCCGCGTTTTTTGCATTCCTGCCGCATGACTCGTGCCAGAGGACATACTGAAGTTTGGGAAATGTCTGCAACCTGGAATTTGGTCGGATCCATTTTGTTTCCAGCACCCATGCATGAGATTATTTTCGTACCCGATTCTTTAGCCTGAATCATCAGCTGTATTTTTCCTGCAACCGTATCGATGGCATCTACGACGTAATCGTATTTTGAAAAATCAAAAAGGCTTTTTGTTTCCGGAAGGTAAAAGCATTTGTGGACGTTAACCTTTGCTTCGGGATTTATATCCAGGATGCGGTCCTTCATTACGTCAACCTTGTGTTTTCCAAGCGTAGAATGGCTTGCAATTATCTGACGATTTAAATTCGAAAGGCAGACCGTATCGTCATCAATCAAATCAAATGAACCGACTCCGCTTCTTGCAAGTGCTTCGACGACAAATCCTCCGACTCCGCCGATTCCAAAGACTGCAACATGAGATTCCGAAAGCTTTTTTAGTCCCTCATCTCCAATCAATAATTCCGTTCTTGAAAACTGATTCATGCATTAAGGCTATCATTTTGAAAATCAAATTGCAAGGGAAACACTGAATAATCCGAAAGCGGATTGTCCAGTGTTAACAATAACATAAAGGTATTTCGGTGTCCGGGAATATTTAAAAATGCAACAAAGTTGCAAAAGTGTTGACATTGTTTTCCTTTTTGTATAATATGCAACCATGTTGCAAAAGTCATATCATACGAAGACGGCAGATTTGATTTCTCAGTTCATCCAGAAAAATCGGGAGCATGGTTTCAACGCTGCAAGTCTCTATGAATTCCTTAAGGAAAACGGTCTGGATGTGAACAAGACGACCGTTTACAGGAATCTTGACAAGCTTACGGAAAGCGGCAAACTGGTAAGGCTGAAGTCTCCGGTTTCAGATGGATATGTCTATCGTCAGTCTGATGAGGACGGACATTGCGATACGCACATTCATTTTCATTGCAACAAATGCGGTTCAGTGATTCATCTTTCGGATGATGCCACTTCGGAATATTTGAAATCAATTTCCGAAGCCCTCGGACTTTCAATTGATTTATCGACCTCCTCCTTGAATGGACTTTGCCAGAAATGCAGAAAGAAAACAAAAAAACAATAGTCGCTGCATTTGCGGCTCTGTTCCTTTTTCTAACGATTTTCTCGATATTTTATGTGACCATTGAGGCTAAACACGAATGCACGGGACACGACGACTGTCCAATCTGCCATGTCATAGAAATCGTAGTTCAGAATTTCAAGCTTCTCGGATGTCTACTTGCAGTTACAGCCATAGCATCTTCCGTCTCCATGACATTTGCAAAAAAGGCATGTAAGTGCGTAAATCATTTTTTCACCATTACCTCCTTAATCTCTCAAAAAATCCGCATAAACGATTGAAACTCCTTTTTTTCAAAGCTCAGCAACACAGTGACTGTATTTGAAAGCCAATAGCTTTCATTTCGAACGGAAAAAAAGGAAAATTGAATGAATAAAAAATCTCTTACTCTGATTACGGGCTATCTTGGTTCCGGTAAGACGACACTGCTCAATGAAATTTTGAAGCAGGAAAATCACAAGATTGCCCTGATTGTAAACGATATGGGCAGCATAAACATCGATGCTGAAATCATAAAGAAAAACGGTTCTGCCGTAGCCCAGTGTGAAATGTACGAAATGCAGAACGGATGCATCTGCTGTACTTTGCGCGAGGAATTCATCGAGCAGGTCGAAAAGATTTCAAGGGATGAGTCCATTGAAAAAGTATTTGTCGAAGCGTCGGGCATAAGTGATCCGGGAGCCATTGCAGCGTCGTTCCTGGCTTATGAAGAGGAAAACCCTGATACCAGCATCTATCTTTCAAGCGTCGTAACGGTTGTCGATGCAGACAGAATCTACAGGGAATTCCTGACCAATCTGAAATCATACGACGAGAAAGATCCGAACAACCTTACTTCAAGCGACATTACGACCTTGATTGTCGATCAGATTGAATTCTGCAACGTCATCGTCCTTAACAAAACGGATCTGCTTACAGAGCCTCAGCTTGAAGAAGTGAAAAAAGTGATTCGCGATTTCCAGCACAAGGCAAAAATCATCACTACATCTCATGGAAAAGTCAAGATTGAAGAAATCACGACGGATGAAAAATTTGATTTTGAAATGGTAGATTCATCATCTGCAATCCAGAAGGCAATCAATTCGATTTCCGAAGAAAACAAGGGTTGTACCGATGAATACGGAATTTCATCATTCGTTTATGAGAATAAAAAACCGTTTGACGGAAAAAAATTCATGGACTTCATACACAATGAATATCCGTCGGAACTTATCCGTGCGAAGGGCTACATCTGGTTTGAAGACAGTTCGGATGACGTACTTCTGTTCGAACAGGCCGGAAGAAATTCATCCGTAATGGCTGTTGCATATTGGGTTGCAGCTCTGGATGAAGAACAGCAGAAGGAATGTCTGGACAATGATGAAGATTTGAAGGAAAGCTGGGATCCGAAATACGGCGACCGCGTAAATCAGATCGTATTCATTGGCAAAGGCTACAACAAGGAAAAGATTCTTTCTAAACTGGAAGAGTGTACCGTAGCATAAGGGACCGAACGGTCATCGAAAAAGGTGAACCTGTTTGATGAAGGATTTGTCGAACGGGTCCAATCGTTGAAATGGAATTTCAGATTCAAATTAAAAGGAAATAAATATGCATAAATCAAGTAAACTGGCAGTCATGTCCATGATGTTGACGGCTTCAACATTTGCATTTGCTGCTTCAAAGAAATCAATCGTCTGTGAAACTTTCCCGGAATATGACTGGGTCTTGAATGTTCTTGGCGACAAGGCATCCAATTATAACGTTACTTTGCTTCAGGATTCAGGAACCGACCTGCACAGCTATCAGCCAAGCTTTCAGGATGTCGCAAAGATTTCCGACTCCGACATGTTCATCTATGTTGGCGGCGAAAGCGATGAATGGGTTGAAAAGGCACTTGAATCAAAGCGCAACGGAAACATGATTGTCGTAAACATGATGGAAACGCTCGGCGACAATGTTTACGAGGAAGAACTTGTAGAAGGCATGCAGTCCGATGAACATGAGCATGAACACGGTCACGAGCATGATGAAGAAATCACTGAAAAGGACATCAAGCCAAGGAAACTTTCAGAGTTCAACGGTGAATGGCAGTCGCTTTATCCTCTGTTCAGGACTGGTGCACTCGATGAATATGTCAGGCAGCAGTCTGAAAAAAAATCGATAAGCATAAAGGATGCACGTGCTGAAATCAGTGAAAAATGGAATTGCGGCGTCAAGTACGTTACGGTCAGCGGCGATAAAATCACATTCATCTATGACAATGGAAAAAAAGCAACGGAGACATATACCTATGCAGGTTATGCAACGAAGAAAGATGAATCTGGAAAAATTTCAAACGTCCGCTACAAGTTCCTTGCAAAGGGAAAGAACGGTCCAAAGTATGTGATGTTCAACGACCACGGTCATGAACCTGCATCATCCGTTGCTCATTTCCACATCTATTTCGGCGACAAAAGTTTTGATGATCTTATGAATTCAAAATCAAATCCGTTCTTCGTCGATAAGAAACTGGATGCAGAGGGATGCCTTGAAAACCTTATGGGACATGAACATGGTCACGACCACAATCATGAAGCGGAAGAACATCATCACCACCATCATGAGGATGAAGACGAAGATGAAGTTGAATATGACGAGCATGTTTGGCTTTCACTTAAGAATGCAATCATCATCGTAAACGAAATACGCGATTCACTCATCAGGCTTGATCCAAGCAATGCAGCCGCCTACAGGAAGAATGCGGAAAAGTATACCGCCCAGCTTGCAAAACTTGACGGTGAATATAAGGCTGCTGTTTCAAGCGGCAGTTTCGATACGCTTCTTTTTGCCGACCGCTTTCCATTCCGCTATCTTGTTGAAGATTACGGTCTGAAATATTATGCGGCCTTCATCGGATGCAGTGCAGAATCGGAAGCAAGTTTTGAAACCATCTCCTTCCTTGTAAACAAGGTAAATGAATTGAATTTGAATGCAGTCCTTACAATCGAAAAATCTGACAAGAAGATTGCAAAGACGGTCGTTTCTAACTCAAAGAGAAAGAACTGCAAGATTCTTGAAATGAACTCATTGCAGTCGGTAAGCAGGAAAGACATCAAGGCAGGCCTTACATATCTTGATGCCATGAAGTCTAACCTGACGGTCTTGAAGCAGGTATTGCAGAAATGAAAATATTTTCAGAGAGCCATTTGAAACTGACGTTCAAGAGGTTTTCGTAATTTAAAAAAGTGTAGGGCACCGGTTGAAAGACTGTCAATCGATGCCCTTTTTTTTTACCACGGAAGCTTTGTGCTTTCGTTAAGGTATTTCATCTTCAGTTTTTTCAGCTTCAATCCGTTTGCAGAACACAGTATGCGGCAGATGCAGAATCGATGGGGAACAACAAGTTCCTTTTTGATTTCCATGTCTTTTCCGAGCGTGCCGTGGAACGTGAAGCTTGAGACTGGAATACCCTGATAAAGCAATGTGCATGGAAGCTGTGCAAGTTCATTCAAGTCCGAGCTTGCTGTCAAAGAAACTTCGTATGTTCCGACTTTCTTTACGTCCCATGCAAGTATGTAGTTTGCGTTCGCCTTTGATTCCTGATAGGTCAGGTCAAGTTCCATGTCTCCATCCAGGACCGTAACTTCCACATCTTCAAGGCTTATGTCGTCAGCTTCCTTCGGCCTGTTGATTATTTCAACTTCGTCATTCGTTTTCATCAGACGTTTCATTGCCTGAGTTTCCATGACGTGCCGGCATATGTTGATTGCACTTCGCTGAAGTTCCGAGCGTTCAAGTTTTTTATCTGAAAGCGAAGCAAGCGTGTTGTCTCCGTTTTCGTTTTCTGCACCGTTCGGACAAACCATGTAAAGGTCGTTCTGAGAGCGAATCATTGCGGCGAAATTCGTCTTGTCACCTTCACGGTTTTCTTCGTTTATGTTTGCCCACCAGTCGGTCATTACGATTCCTTTGAATCCCCATTCCTTGCGGAGAATGGTTGTATTCAGGTCGTAACATCCTGCCGTATAAAGTCCGTTGACTTTTCCGTAGGTCGTCATCACAGAATTTGCAAGGGAGCTTTTGACTGCCATTTCAAATCCCTTAAGATATATTTCCCTGAGAGCCCTTTCCGAAACTATCGAATCCTGATTGTACCTGTTTTTTTCCTGGTTGTTGCAGCAGAAATGCTTGACGGTTCCGGTGACTCCAGCCTGCCTTAATCCCCTTATGACGGCGGTTCCCATCGTTCCGGTCAGAAAAGGGTCCTCTGAAAAATATTCGAAGTTGCGGCCGTTAAGCGGATGCCTGTGGATGTTCATTCCCGGACCCAGAAGATTGTCAACCCTGTTTGAAATCATTTCGTATCCTGTAAATTCATACAGCTGCGTTACGATTTTCCTGTTGAACGTACTTGCAAGCAGTGTACCGTTCGGTAAAGAAAAAGCCTTTATGCCGCAGTCGAGCCTCATGCCTGAAGGTCCATCGTCACAGCATGCAGCCGGAATTCCGAAAACGTCCCTTAGCCTTGGTGAAACTCCTCCGAATGCAGATGCAGTACCAGCCGTAACAAGACTGCTTCCCATTCCTTCTCCGCGGATTATGCACGAAAGGTCGTTGTCGGTAAACTGAGCGACGAAATCTTCCATGCCGGATTTGTTTTCAAGGACATCCTTCAATTTTATTCCGCGCGATTCAGTCTGTGGAATTTCTTCAGGCAGGTTTTCGTTTCTCTTTTGAATCATTCCGGTCGTACGCATCGGGACAGCTTCCATCCTGATTTCATTTCCATGTGCATGGAACCTTTCAAATGCCTTTACCGGTGCAAGGGCTTCCTCACATTTTTCTACGACGATGATTTCATCAATCTGGAAATTCAGGATTTTTTTTGCAGACCTTACGTCCGTTCCGACGAACACCGAATATTC
>CACYBG010000101.1 GCA_902772605.1 uncultured Spirochaetaceae bacterium | reverse complement strand
GGAAATTTTGCACTGGGCTTACAGACTGAATATCAGAAGAAAATCAGGACCGACATTGATTCTGCAAACTGCAGCAGAGATTTTTTCACGGCATCGGTTTTTGCAGAATACGGGTTTTAGTTCGCGACTTGTTTCGGGAAATGGATTTTCTCGATTTGATTCGAGTTGATTCGAACTCTTCATCAGGCTTGAAAAATATTTAAACAGAAAGTAAAATTCCATCGTGGACGAAAAAAAAGAGAAAACATACATTGCAATTGACCTGAAAAGTTTTTATGCCAGCGTCGAATGTGTTGAACGGGGACTGAATCCCCTGACGACCAAACTTGTCGTTGCCGATTCAAGCAGGACATCAAAGACAATATGTCTTGCAGTCACTCCTGAATTGAAAAAATACGGTCTTTCGGGAAGGAGCAGACTTTTTGAAGTTGAGGCAAAAGCAGCAGAAATCAAAAGGCGCACAGGAAAAGACTTGGATTACATAATTGCAGTTCCACGCATGGCTCTGTACATAGACTATTCCACGCGAATCTACAATGTCTATCTGAAATATTTTTCTCCGGATGACATCCATGTATATTCGATAGATGAAGTTTTCATAGACGCAAGTTCATATTTAAAACTCTACGGACTTACCGCCCATGAACTGACAATAAAGGTCATCCATGAAATATTGGAAAAAACCGGAATAACGGCAACGGCAGGAATCGCTCCAAACCTTTATCTTGCAAAAATTGCTATGGACATAGTTGCAAAGCATATCCCGGCAGATAAGGACGGAGTAAGGATTGCCCGGCTTGACGAAATGGAATACAGGAAAAAACTCTGGTCGCACACTCCCCTGACTGATTTCTGGAGGATTGGAAAAGGCACTTCAAATCGGCTTGCAAAGCACAGGATTTTCACGATGGGCGACATCGCAATGACATCGCTTAAAAATGAAGAGCTCCTTTATAAAATATTCGGAATCGATGCTGAAATACTGATTGACCATGCATGGGGTTACGAACCATGTACGATGAAAAACATAAAGTCCTACAGATCGGAATCAAAATGCCTTGGAAGCGGCCAGGTCCTGCACACTCCCTATGATTTTACAAAGGCAAAAATCGTCGTCCGTGAAATGGCAGAACTTTTGGCACTGGACCTTTTCGAAAAAAATCTGCTCGCATCATCAATTACGATTATGGTTGGATACGACAGGTCGAGCCTTGAAAAAAATCAATTCGACGGAGAAATAACGTATGATCCATGGGGACGTCCGATTCCAAAACCGGCGGGAGGAACAGTAAAACTTGGATGCGAAACAAATTCCTCAAAATTGATTGTCGAAAAAACTGTCGGGCTTTTTGAACGCACTGTTAATCAGAAACTCTTGGTCAGGCGAATCAATCTGACTGCAAACGAAATAATTCCGGCAAAAAAAAAACAGCCGTCTCTTTTTGACGACATTGAAAGCGACGAAAAGGAAAACAGCCTTCAGAAAACAAGGCTCGAAATAATAAGGAAGTTCGGAAAGAATGCACTGCTCAAGGGAACAAATCTTGAAGACGGAGCAACGACAAAAGACCGAAATCAACAGATAGGCGGACACAAGGCATAAGGACAAACATGGAAAAATACGAAGACATAATCAATATGGAATGGCCGATTGAATCTGAACGTACAAGAATGTCACTGGACCAGCGTGCAAAAATCTTCCTGCCGTTTGCAGCACTTAAGGGATACGAAGAAAGTCTGGAAAACGAATTGAAAACGGTCATCGATGGATTCAATCATAAAAACGAAAACCCCGATGATTTTTTCGACGAGTGACGGAATGACGCCTTCTTAAATTCAGTTTCCTAATGATTCACGGATCAGACGTTCAACCTCAGACCTTTCAATCGGAACGTTCGCATCGTATTTTTTCTTTTCCATTTCGATGAAATCGGGAGGCCATAATTTTCCATTGTTCATGCCTGGACAGTCCGCCGCAATTTCATTCCAGGTCTGCTCATCCTGAACCATCCACGACCAGAACGGATATGTTGAACACTGTACGGGTCTGGCTTCATAGGCGGAACACCCTTCGTTCCATAAAATGCAGTCGTAATTTTTCATTTCAATCAAGGCAAGGACTTCGGTTCCTCCGTAATAGTCCGCCCACCTGCAGTATTTTTCTATGAAATCCTTTATGCCCAAACTGAAAAATCTACAGAGCCTGAGCAAATCCTCTTTCGAAAGATAGACGAATCCAGGTGAATGTCCGCAACAGAACGAACATCTTTGACATGAAAATTTCAATCCGCCTTTATAAAATGGTCCTTCCATTTTTTCAGTCTATCAACAGGCCGTGGAAAATGCAAGAGGAAGGAATTCAAATGCGAATGGGAAAAAAAGTAAAAAAAAGTACATTAACCTATAGACATAGTAGGTAATTTGCGCTATAAATACATTATCAAGGATATTTCAAAAACAATTTTTGAAAGTCAAAAACAAAGAATTTGTATGAAAAGGAGAAAATGAACATGGCAGATTTTACAAACACAAGATTTGAAACGAAACAGCTTCATGTCGGACAGGAATTCGCAGATCCAGCATCAGACTCAAGGGCAGTTCCAATTTACGCAACAGCTTCGTATCTGTTCCACAACGCAAAGCATGCAGCTGACAGATTTGCATTGGCTGATGCAGGAAACATTTACGGCCGTCTTACAAATTCGACTCAAGACGTTTTTGAAAGAAGGATTGCAGCTCTTGAAGGCGGTTCAGCAGCATTGGCAGTTGCATCAGGAGCAGCGGCAATAACCTATGCAATTGAAGCACTTGCACAGTCAGGCGACCACATAGTTGCTCAGAAATCCATTTACGGCGGAACATACAATCTCCTGAAGCACACTCTTCGTCCATTCGGAGTGGAAACTACTTTCGTTGACGTCCACAACCATTCGGAAGTTGAAAGCGCAATAAAGGAAAACACAAAGGTCCTTTATCTGGAAACGCTCGGAAATCCAAACTCAGACATTCCTGATTTGGATAAGCTGATTGAAATCGGTCACAAGCACGGACTTGCAGTAATCGTTGACAACACGTTCGGAACGCCTTATCTGATTCGTCCGATTGAACACGGTGCCGATGTTGTAGTCCACTCTGCAACGAAATTCATCGGTGGACACGGAACGACTCTCGGCGGAATAATAATCGAATCTGGAAAAACGAATTGGAAATCAGGAAAATTCCCGGCAATTGCAAATCCAAATGAAAGCTACCACGGAGTAAGTTTTGCAGAAGCAGTTCCAAATGCAGCATTCGTAACATACATCCGTGCAATTCTGCTCCGCGACCAGGGTGCAGCCATTTCTCCATTTGCAGCATGGGCTCTTATCCAGGGAACGGAAACGCTTTCTCTTCGTGTAGAAAGACATGTTGAAAATACAAAAAAAGTCGTTGAGTACCTTTCAAAGAATCCAAAGGTCGCCAAAGTAAATCATCCATCACTCAAATCACATCCGAACCATGCACTTTATGAAAAATATTTCCCGAACGGAGGAGCTTCAATCTTTACGTTCGAAATAAAGGGAGGCCGTGAAGAAGCCTGGAAGTTCATAGACAACCTGCAGATTTTCTCACTGCTTGCAAATGTTGCGGACGTAAAGTCACTGGTGATTCATCCTGCTTCAACCACACATTCTGAATTGAGCGAGGAAGAACTGGCCGAGCAGAACATCACCCAGAGCACAATCCGCCTTTCAATCGGAACGGAACACATCGACGACATAATCGCAGATTTGGAACGTGGATTTGCAGCCATATAAAAAAATCGGACGCCTCTAAAACATGACCGTCAAATCGCTTTTAGAGGTGTCCATAAATATTTTTTTCTGTTAGAATGTAATTCATGGAAACAAAATATTTAATGGAAAGGCTTGCAACCAAATATGAAAGTTTTTATCTTTATGATGAGCAGTCTATAATCACTCAAATCAACACGCTTAAAAAAAAGTTTCCATCGGTTGATTTTCTATATTCGGTTAAATGCAATTCGAACGAAAACATCCTGAGTTCGATTTTTAAAAATAATTTCGGAGCGGGTGTTTCAAGTCTTGCTGAAATTCAAGCGGTAAAAAAATACGGACTTCACCCGGAAAAAATTTTCTATTCGGCACCCGGAAAATCGATGAAAGATTTGCAGGCATCCTATCAGCAGGCGGTAATCATAGCGGACAGCATTTCGGAAATCGAAAGGATTAAATATCTTGCAAAAGTCCTGAACGAACAGATACGAATCGGAATAAAGATAAATCCGAATTTTACTTACGAAAATGACGGAGGCGTTCCTTCGAAATTCGGAATCGATGAAGATGATGCCGTAAGATATCTGGCGACTCTGGATGAACTTTACGTCAAGGTCGTCGGAATGCAGGCAAACATCAAGAGTCAGGAATTGGATTGCAGCAAAATCAACCGTTACTATAAAAAGGTTTTTCAGCTGGCAGAAAAGATTGAACTCACGATAGGACACAAGCTGGATTTTCTGAATCTCGGTTCAGGGATAGGGATTCCATGTTCACCGGACGACAGGGATGTAAACGTTTCCTGGCTCGGCACGGAAGTTGAAGAGCGAATCACAAATTTTAAAATCAACAGGCCAAAAATCAAGATCATGATTATGCTCGGTCGTTTCATCGTCGGGAAGTCCGGAACATACATCACACATGTAATCGATAAAAAAACTTCACACGGAAAAACATACGTCATTCTCCAGAATATCGTAAACGGTTTTTTCAAGCCTGTGTTCTCCGAATGGATGAAAAAATCCGAGCCGCAGAATCGAATCGACATGGAACCGTTTTTTACGAAAGTGAATTCATTTGAAATCCACCCGTTGAAGCCACAGAACGAAAATGAAACCGTCACTCTGGTCGGAAATTCATGCATGCCGAACGATGTCATTGCAGAGGACATTGACATGCCGAAACTCAGAATCGGTGACGTGATTACAATTTCAAATGCAGGAAGCTATTCGTCCGTTTTAACTCCAATGCAGTTTTCATCGATGGGTAAGGTCCAGGAAATTTTCTTTACCGTAGACGGTGAAGTCCGTGAAAATCCAAGCTGATTTCAATCCGTCGTTAAGCAAGGATAAATCATTAGGGAACCGCTGATTAATACGGGAAGCATTAATCAGTGTTTCCTTAGAAAAATAATTTCCAGTTATAGACTGACTATCCCGATTTTCCTATTCCAATTTTTTTTATAAACCGCTAGAATGCTTGCCATGAACACAAGGCTATCCAATCTCTTGCACCCGGATTTAATCAACGGGAAAATAATCCGCACGGTTCTGGCATTTGCTTTTCCAATGCTGATTTCATATCTTTTCCAGCAGTTTTACAATATGGTTGACATCGTGGTTGTC
>CACYBG010000100.1 GCA_902772605.1 uncultured Spirochaetaceae bacterium | reverse complement strand
TTTACTTTTTGTTTAAATATTTTTCAAGCCTGATGAAGAGTTCGAATCAACTCGAATCAAATCAAATCGAGAAAATCCATTTCCCGAAACAAGTCGCGAACTAAAATCCGTATTCAGCAAAAACCGATGCAGTGAAAAAATCCCTGCTGCAGTTTGCAGAATCAATGTCGGTCCTGATTTTCTTCTGATATTCAGTCTGTAAGCCCAGTGAAAAATTACCGACTATCCTGTGTCTGTATGAAGCATCGACATCAAGCACAAGGAAATTTCCAGAAAGTGATTTTCCGCCGGGAGTGTTTCCGTACGAGTTAAGGTATTCGCAGCTTGCATTCAAATCAAAGTTTCCGGCAATCGGTGAATCATATTCTGCGTGGAGTTTCAGTTGTGGACCGAATGTGTATGTACTTGTTCCGGCCTCAAGGAATTTTTCCGTCTGCGTGAAAATGTTTTCCGTAACTCCGAAAAATACGAAATCTGTTTCAAGTCCATAGGCAAAATTATTTTTTCCCATGTTGATTTTCTGCTTGAAAAATGCACCGATTGAATTCAGCGAAAGGAAGCTTGAGTCTGAATAATGCAAGTCGTAATTGAACGAGGCTCCGAAATTTGATTCAATCTTTTCATTTATATAAATCGGTGCGGAAAAAAATTCACCGTCGAAATCAGCCTTGAAAAAATATCCTCCGCCAGAAATTTCTCCCTTTATATCTGCAGAAAACTGATCCATGAATTCCTTGGTCTTATGTCCGTACGGATCCTGATATGTGACTGCAGCATTGAAGAAAAACTCCGGTGCAATCCTGTTTTTTAAGACGGGTGTTCCGGCATTCACACTCTCTGCACTTTCCGTAAAAAATCCCCCGCCCAAATCAAAGCTCATCGAATGGATTCTTGATTTGTCGGTGCCGAGTTTTCGACCTGTCAAAATCGAATTGATAGAACCTACGGGATTAAACACTGCTCCGAGCCATGGATTTATCCTTGCACCTTCGTTCCCCAGCCTGTAAAGTATTTCTCCGACAACACTGCCGGCAAAAGTCGTCGAGATGAAATCGTTGAGCGAATTGTTGCCTGCTTCAATGCAGTTTTCCCACAGAAAAGAACCTCCAGCCGTCATCAGGAAGGACTGCCAGAAATTCAATCCGTTGCTTCTTGCCGCCGTAAAATACATGTTTCCGAAATACGGATGGGCAGCCTGGTTTTTCAGGAACCCGCTTGTGTCCCAGAGCCACGGTGAAGTCAGATTTTTCCACATGATTGAGGGATTCGTCTTCATCCACGACTGATTTAAAATCAGCGTGCAGAAATTATATACCGAAAGGTTCGTCACTATTATTTCGGTTGCCGTCGTAACGTAGTTTTTCCAATCGGCATCGCTCGTAAGCAGGAGGTTTTTTCCTTCGCTTTCTATTTCATGTTCAGGCTGATTGGAATCGGAATTCATGTTTTCATCGGCATGACAGAATGTTCCTGAAACAGTCAAAATCAAAAGCAGACAGATGGACCTTATTTTCATAATGAGGTATGATAGCACGATTTGGACTTTTGCCGCAATAAGTCGGATTCGCGCAATCATGGTCTTCCATTCTGTTTTTATCATGCGTAAAATCTTCTGATGCAATTTTTAATGAAGAATACTCCTATTATCTTTTTTAATTGTATGATATCATTGAGACATGAGCATAGAGGAACATGGATACAATCAATACAAGAATTTCCTTCACGGAAAATGGCAGAAAAACATCCTGCTGATAAGTTGGCTTGTTGCCTTTTTGATTTTGGGCATCGAGATCATGGCATGCATGGTTTTCATCAAACATGAAGAACAGGTCGGTTTAAGCTACGTAATTTTGCGAATCATCGTGCCGTCCGTTTTGAATCTATCCACTCTTTCGATTGCAACGTTTGTCAGGCGCAGTGAGGATTCTTCCGTAAACGCAAAAAATCACTGGGCATCATTCAGCATTTTCATGATATGTGCCGTAATTGCAATCTTCCATAACTATTTCCACATACTTTTGGGTGCTCCGGGCATCGTGTTTTTCATCTGTGCAGTTTTCGGCGAAACGAAAATTCTGAATCGACTTTTGATTGCAACGGTTCCGGTGTACATAATTTCGGCGGCGACTTTCTGTACCGATCCACATACTCCTCCGGACGGACTTTACAAGATACTTTCGCTTGTCTGTAATTTTACGTTCATTTCCTGTTCGTACATATTTTCACATTTCCTGATGAGGGCGCAGGCTTCCCAGCTGAAATACATACATGATTCATACCGCAGGCATGCCGATTTGATTGAGGAATTGAAAATCGAACCGCTCACCAAGCTTTACAACAGGAGTGCACTGGATGGAGCGATTGCCCGAATCATCGAGAGGAAAAAGCTCTGTGAAATCAATCCGTTTCTGGTCATGCTAGACATCGATTTTTTCAAGAAGATCAATGATGAATTCGGACACATTGCCGGCGACAAGGTGCTTGTGACGCTTTCTGAAATCATCAGGAAAAACATGGGATCCAGTCGAAGGGCGTTCAGATATGGAGGCGAGGAATTCGTGTTGATTTTTGAAGACAGCATGCCGACTCATGTCATTTATACGGTTCAGTCCATCCGCTATGAATTTGCCGCAACCAGATTTGATTTTGCACCTGATAACGTCATTACCCTGAGCGCGGGTGTCAGTGGAATAGGTGAAAATTTTACGGCGCAGGATTGGCTGGAAAGTGCCGATAAAAGCCTGTATTATGCAAAGAACCACGGTAGGAATCAGCTCAAGATGTCGGTGCTCGTGACTTCAAGCTGAAAACGATTTTATCATTGAAATTGAAATTGAGGAGACTGTATGAAGGATTATGTCAACTGGGCGATTCTTGCTCCTGGAACCATTGCAAGGGCCATGGCGAGGGCAATGCAGGGGACCAAAGGAAAAGTACATCTGTATGCCGTTGGAAGCCGTGATTTAAACAGGGCGAAGGAATTTGCCGGACAATACGGATTTGAAAAATACTACGGTTCCTACGACGAACTGATTTCCGACCCTGAAGTTGATGCCGTATATGTTGCGAATCCGCATGCATTTCATTTTGAATCGGTAATCAGGTGCCTGGAAAACGGAAAGCATGTCCTCTGTGAAAAACCTGCCGGATGCAATATTTCACAGTTGAATCAGATGATAGAAAAGGCTTGCGACAAAAATCTGTTTTTCATGGAAGCGATGTGGACTGCATTCAATCCGTGTCTGAAAAAAGTCAGGGAATGCATTTCTCAGGGAACGATTGGCGAGGTAAAGCACATTCAGTCGTATTTCTGCAACAGGGTTCCCTTCGATGCGGAAAGCAGGCTCTGGTCTCCGGATTTGGCAGGCGGTGCACTCCTTGATTTGGGGATATACAACATTTATTTTTCAATGATGATGAATGATTTCCGTCCGATTGTAAATCACGGTTCAACGGTGAAATTCTGCAATTCCGTCGATTCGTGGGAAAACGTTACGCTGGTGTTCGACAATAAGATTACTGCAACCTTTGAAAGTTCCGTGGAAATTTCATCCGGTAGCGATACCCATGATGCAACAATCTATGGTACGAAGGGATATGTAAAGCTCAGGAATTTTTTCATGGCACAGGAAGCTTCGGTCCATCTGTATGAAGGACAGTATGGAAATGAAAATTCAGTCTCCGGAAAAATAGAGGCTCCATTTAAAATCAACGGATATGAATACGAACTTGAAGATGCCACCGAATGCATCTTGAACGGCAAAATCGAAAGCGACGTCCATAGCCATGATAAATCCATCGAGCTGTGCAACCTTATGGACATCCTGCGCCGCGACTGGAATTTCAAGTATCCGTTTGAGGATTTCACGGAAAACGAAGCTTAGGGTGGGTGAGCGTTGGCTTGAATCCTGCATTGAAATTTTTTCCATAGAAGTGTAAAATGCAGTACGTTCATTGGACAGGTTAATTTTTCGGAGTACAAGATGGTTGCTTATTTTGTTTGCCTAGGCTTTGCAATGTTGATTTTATTCGGCATCATTTTTGGAATTATTGTTTTGATAAATAAATCCAGAAACAGGAAAAGCGGATACAAAACATTGATTTGCGGATTCGTCGCCTTGATTTTGTTCATAATCAGCATGGCGGTTACGCTCTCATGGGTTTATTCATACGAAAAAGTGTCGAATTCACAGGCTTTGATTCTTTTGACCGTCATCATCGTCCTGTCGGTGGGGGCAATTGTCTGTGCCCTGTTTGGAATCATAAAGCCGAACAAGACAAAGGTCGGAAAAACGCTCTGCCTTCTGATTTTGATTTTTGAAGCCCTTTACATTGCATATGCAACCTATTCGATAATCAATTTCCACAACAACATTCTGCCGGAAAAGGAACAGACCCAGGGTTTGGTCAGCTTGGGTTGATAAAAATTATGTGACGCAATGATGCATTAAAAAAAAGCCCATCCATCATTTGAAATGACAGATGGGCGATGTGAATGCATTTTACGTTTGCATTTTCCGTCTCCGGTAAATCACTTTACCATGCGAATCCAACGAAGGCTCCTGCACAGAATCCGTAGAAGCTTATGTATGATGCGTCGAATCTGCACACGAATTTTTTCATCACCAGACGGATTCCTGCATTTGCTTTCCATCCGAAAGTATAGTCGTCAGGCTCGGATGAAAGGCTGTCCCCGCTGAGACCGACGCCAACACCACCTCCGGCATATAATCCGAACACAGGTCCGATGTTTACTCCCAAATCATAACCCAAATAAATTTTTGTTCCCTCATTGAAGAAGAAATCGCCTTGCATTACGTTGAATATGGTCTGGTTGTTTCCACCTTCCCATGCAACTGAAAGACCGAACGTTGAATTGTCGAAAAGGTTTTCGGCACTTATCGGTTTTAAGATTCCGAATGTCAGAGCCATGTCGTTGTCGCCGGTCGTTTTTGATTTCTGTTCCGTAATTTTCAGCGCATCCGTTTCAACGCTTTTCGACGTGATGTTTTGAGCGTTCTGCATGTTCGGTATATCGTTAACCTTAACGAAGCTCAGGTTTGATTCATTCTTGATGTCGCTTTCGTTCCATTCAACAGGGACTTCAATAATCAGTTCCTTCAATTTTTTACCGCTTCCACGCTTAACGGTAAATATCAGGCTTGCAGGTGCAGGAATATCATCCAATTCGTCCACACTTACAAAGCTTGAGTTCCCGTCAGAATCGACAAGTTCAATCTGCGTTATGACATCCTTGGTCTTGAGTCCGCGTTTTTCGAATTCGGATTTTTTTGCCTTGAGTGAATTTATGACGGCACCTTCTTCCGTTTCCGAAAATTCTGCAATGCATTCCCACTCTCCGTCTTTATTCTGATATGCGAGGTTAGTGTGGAACATTTCGTTTTTAAATGCATACAGCCTTTTTTCTTCCGTGCTTGCGTTGCGATACAGCGTGCAAGTTGTGCTGCCTCCGTCCACATTATATTCCGTTCCGCAGATTTCATTCAGATAATTGAGGAAATCAGTCTTGTCCAGTGAAAGTTCATTTCCGCTGGGATCCATTATGGTGAATTTTGAGGAGTAGCGGTCGTACGTCGAGGAATCCAAGTAAATCCTGCTCAGGAGGTTTTGACCGTTGAGTTCCACTCTTTTCGTTTTTTCAGCTTCATCGATATATGCTTTTACGGCTTCCTTCCTTGGTCTATGGAATTCTGATTTTTCTTTATCAGTTGCATTGCGGTAGAGACAAGGATTTCTGGAATCAGTAGAGAGCTTGTAATCCGTTCCGTAGAGTTCCGTTTCATAATTGAAGAAATCATCGCTGCTCAACGAGAATTCATTTCCGTTGGAATCTTTAAGGGTGAAAGTTCCGTTTCTATAAGAGTCTGAATCAAGCTGAATCTTGAACAGAATGTTTGCTCCGTCTTTTTCCACCGTTCCGTTTTTGATTGCGGCATCCATGAAAAGCTTTACGGCTTCTTTTCTGGCCTTATGGAATTCTGCAGCTTCCTTGTCCGTTACGCTTCTGTAGAGACATTCATTCCTGTTGCTTTCATCCAGTTTATATTCCAATCCATAGATTTCATTTGCAAGATTTATGAATTCATCTTTATTTATTGACAAAGAATTTCCGTTTGAATCCTTCAGGTTGAATGTTCCGTTCCTGTATGTGGCGGAATCCAGGAGAATCTTGAACAGGATGCTTGAATCGGTTTTTGCAATGGTGGCAGCTTTTACGGCTTCGTCCATGTACAGTTTTACGGCACCTTTTTTTCTCTGACTGTATGAAGCTATATCTTTATCCGTTGCGTCGCGGTAGAGATATGGATTTCTGAAATCAGTAGAGAGCTTGTAATCCATACCGTAGACTTCCTTTGCATAATTGAGGAAATCTTCTTTGCTTAATGAAAGCGGATTTGATGCGGAGTCCTTAAGATTGAAAGAACTTTTTTTATATGAGGCGGAATCCAGAGCTATTTTGAACAGGATGCTTGAACCGTCATTTTCAACGATACCTTTTTTTGCAGCATTGTCCATGAAAAGCTTTACGGCATCTTTCCTTAGCTGATGGTATGCTGCGGTTTCTTTGTCCGTTGCATCACGGTAGAGATATGGATTTCTGGAATCAGTATAGAGCTTGTATTCCATACCGTAAACTTCCTTTGCGTAATTGAGGAAATCGTCTTTGTTTAATGTAAGCGGATTTGATGTAGAATCCTTAAGATTGAAAGAACCATTTTTATATGAGGCGGAATCCAGAGCTATTTTGAACAGGATGCCTGAACCGTCATTTTCAACTGTGCCGGTTTTGCTTGCATCATCCATGAAAAGCTTTACAGTATCTTTCCTTGTCTGATGGAATGCTGCGGTTTCTTTGTCCGTTGCATCGCGGTAGAGATATGGATTTCTGGAATCAGTAGAGAGCTTGTAATCCATACCGTAGACTTCCTTTGCATAATTGAGGAAATCGTCTTTGTTTAATGAAAGCGGATTTGATGTAGAATCCTTAAGATTGAAAGAACCGTTTTTATATGAGGCGGAATCCAGAGCTATTTTGAACAGGATGCCTGAACCGTCATTTTCAACTGTGCCGGTTTTGCTTGCATCGTCCATGAAAAGTTTTACTGCATCTTTCCTTAGCTGATGGTATGCTGCAATTTCTTTCTCCGTTGCATTGCGATAGAGATATGAACTGTTGGAGGAGCCGTACAGATTGTAATCGGAAGCATTATTGACTTTTGCATAAGAAAAAAATTCATCTTTACTCAATGAATAAATGTTTCCTGCAGAATCCTTCAAGTTGAATATATCGTTTCTATAATTGAACGTTTCGGAAGTCAGATAAACCTTGAATACAAAATTCGCACCGTTTTTTTCTACCTTACCGTTCTTTAATGATTCATCGAGGAAAAGCTTTACCGCATCCTTTCTTGATTGATAGTATGCACTGATTTCTTCCGCACTTGCTTTTCTGGAAAGATATGAATAGTTGAGATCATATTCAGTTCCATAAATTTCCTTTATATATGTAAGGAAATCCCGCTTGCTTATTGTGTATAAAGAGCCTGCAGAATCCTTAAAGGAAAATGTTTCGTTCCAACTATTATATGTGTCGGAGCTGAGATAAACTTTGAATACAAAATTCGAGCCGTTTTTTTCTATCTTGCCGGTCTTTAGAGCTTCATCCATGAAAGACTTTACGGCAGCCCTTCTTGGCTTATGGAATTCTTCTTTTTCTTTGTCTGTTGCATCTCGATAAAGGTCATAAACCGAATATCTACCCAGTGTTTCGTATTCTGCTCCATAAATTTCTTTTACGAAAGCAATAAAACAATCTCTGTACAATGAATACACATTTCCTGCAGAATCTTTCACTATAAAGTAATTGTCGATGTATGCAAATGTTGTAAGTGGAATCTTGAAACGAAGCTTCGACCCGTCATAATCCATTTCGCCATATTTCAAAGCTTCATCCATGAAAATCTTTACGGCTTCCTTCAATGCGTCGTTTTCTTTTGAAGTTAGGGTGCGGCATAAATAAGGTGGCCTGTAGGAGCTGTTGATCGTATAATTTTTTCCAGATATTTCTTTTACCTTTTTAAGAAAATCTGTGGAACTAAGCGGTGGCAATAACTTTCCTTCAGAATCTCTGAGCTTAAATTCAGAATTCTTATACTCATCTTCTGTGAGGGGTATCGCAAACTGAAGTTTTGAATCGAGTCGTGTATATGTTCCCTTCTTTTCCAGTTTTTCAATGTATGCCGGAAGAAGTATTTGACAGTCGGCTTTATACTCATAATTATCCCATTTGCTTTTAATGGAACTCAATGAACTGTCTGAAGAAATTTCTCCATTGAATTCATTTGCTATGCTTTTTGCCTTCTGCCAGTCTTTGGATGAATAGGCTTCGAGAAATTTATCAAGATACGGTTTTTCAACGATGTAGATATATCTTAGTGTCCAACCGTATGAGTTGATGTTTGGATACTTTTCCTTGAACTGATTTACAGCTTGCATTGCCGCCGTATAATCTTCGGATGCAATGGCTTTGTCGTAGTCATCAAGATATGGTTTTTCAGCTGCATTATTATATCTTATAGTCCAGTCGTTTGAGTTGATGTT
>CACYBG010000099.1 GCA_902772605.1 uncultured Spirochaetaceae bacterium | reverse complement strand
TTCTTCGTTTGAAAGTACATCGGCTTCGGAATCTCCGCTTATGATGAACCAGCCCATCGGATTGTACCGTATTATTTCCGCCGCCATGTTTTCATCGTTCAGAGCTTTTCCTTCAAGACTGTAATAGTTCGTTATCTTGTTTTCTATGCCCAGCGATTTTCTGTTTGCAATCAGGAGAACGATTGAAACGCATGTCAGCAGGATGACGATTGCCCTGGAAAGGAACGTCTTAATCATGCATTCTTTCGGAACATCATACAGCAGGCTGATTCTCAATTTCCGTGGACCGTTCGGAAGCCTTACCATCGGGAAAATGCAGATTGTAGTCAGGAAAGAACTCAAAAGTCCCGTAAGTGAAAAAAGGGAAATCTGCCTTAAAAGTTCAAACGGTGCAAAGAGCAGGATTGCATAGCAGAGCGTAGACGAAATGATTGCCATCCTGAGTCCGGAAAAAAGATGAGACCTTATTTCCCCTGATGATTTCAACATCGGGTTTCCGGCCCATTGCGTAAAATAGTGCAGGCTGTAGTCGATGCATGAACCGATAAGAGACGTTCCGAAAACCATGGTCAGAATCATCACCTTGCTGAATACTGCGACGGTAAATGTGAATGCACTCGCTACGGAAATCACGATTGAAAGCATCGAGTATAAAATCGGGATGCCCGTCCTGAAAATGAAAGTCAGCATTATGAGAAGCACAGCAACAGAAATTATGGATATGACCGTAATTTCCTTGGATGCCTTGATTGAACTGCTTGAACTGTGGAACGGCGTCCCTGAATAGATGAATTCGGTTCCTTCGTTTTTGTGTGATTCGCAGGCCGCATATATCCTGTTTACGCCGTTGTCTTTCGTTGCGATTGCACAACCCTTTTTGCTCAGGGTGCAGCGAATCATTATGTACCATTTTCCTTCGTATTCGGAGCTAAGCATTCCGTCTTTCAGGGTCATTGATGTTCCGCAGTCCTTCAATGCTCCCAGATAGTTCGTGATGCCGTTTTCCGTCAGCATGAAGGGGTCGTCTTCAAGATTGTCCATGGAAGAGAGGGTGAATAATCCGTATGCCTTTGAAAGGGCTTCGTCTGCAAATTCCTGTGCACCGCCCGGAGAGTTTATGGATTCGATTGATTTTTCGTCCAGCAGGTTCCATCTGTATTTGAAAAGGAAATCGCTTACGCCTGAATATGAGTTCATGTCGTTGTAAAGGGAAACAGAAGTGAAATATTCGTGT
Organism: uncultured Spirochaetaceae bacterium; assembly: GCA_902772605.1. Taxonomy (GTDB): domain Bacteria; phylum Spirochaetota; class Spirochaetia; order Treponematales; family Treponemataceae; genus Treponema_D. The sequence goes on along the minus strand of CACYBG010000099.1, from coordinate 6,210 downwards.
CCGTTGAGTTCTCCGTAAACCTGTTCGGCCGTTTCCCTTGCCTTTTCAAAGTCCTGGTTTGCGACGAGTATGAAGACGCTGTTTCCAATGCTTGCCGAAAGCGTTTCCTCCGTTTTCGTTATGGGGAGCGAGTCCGTGTTTCTTGGAGTAAGGTTGAAGAGGTCTGCATCAAATTCCAGCTGACCGCCGTTCATTCCGAGCCTTATTAAAAAATACAGCAGTATTACTGCATGGAATGTAATCCATAAAAAAATGAAGCTTTTTCCCTGAAACCTGCGAATTATGTTGAACTTTTCCTTCATCTCTACTTTTTCCTTGTTGACGGTACTTTTTTGAACTTACGATACGGAAACAATAACACTTAATCAGTGAAAATGACAGCAGGATTTTCCGTCCGATTTTTCTTTCTGCATGCAGTCGTAGAAAATTATCGATTCCTTGATCGGACTGCAGACTGAAACGCAGCATTCAATCGATTCATGCAGCCTGCGTTCAGTTAACGTCTGCTCAGGCTCGATTTTTATCTTTGCCGGTATGAATTTTTCCTGATGTTCCATAGCCTTAAACGAAGCTTCCTTTTGTGTCCAAAGTTCAAGCAGCCTTTCCAATCCGCATCCTTTCTCTGCATCCAGAATTTCAGTCAGCCTTTCTTCCCTGCCGGAAAAACGCCTCTTGAATTCAGCGGAGACTTCAATGTCTATTCCTACTTTATCGGATGAAACTGCAACGGCAATGAGTCCGCCTCCGTGTGAAATGGAAAAGAATCTGTTTCCCGTCCATTTTCCGGCAGCATCCCTTTTTGCCCCGACATCCTTCATCCCGATTCCGAACGTACGGGACATTCCGTATTCCAGCATTTTCCACGCCCAGTATTTTTCCGCCCTGACCCTTTCGTTCCTGCAACCGTTGATTTCATCATTCCTTTGCCGAGGAATTACGGGTTCAAAATCGATTGTGGACGGAAGACTTGAAATGTAAACGTCGAGTTTTGCTCCGTTTGCATCGGAAGGGGAGTGTCCGTGGATAGGTTTCATTTTTGCTTCGACTCGATGTAATTTACGATGTCGCCGAAAGTCTTGAAATCATCCATGCCGACGTTTTCAAATCTAATCGAAAAGCTTTCTTCGATAACGATTACCAGATAGAGCATTCCGACGGAAGTCAATCCTATGTCCGTTGCAAGGGATGAATTGAAGTCTATGTCGTTTACCTTCGCCCTGTATTTTTCGTCAGCGGCAATCAGGATTTCCTTGAGCCTTGCACTGATTTCTTCCCTGTTCAATTTCATCTGTCGTACCTCTTCATTTTCATGCTTGGAGACCTTTCAAAATCCGTCGTGCGGATGGTGATTTTGGAAACCCTTTGGAATGAGGGAAGGCTTGAGTTGATTTTTTCAAGTTCTTCCATCAGATATGCGTTTTTATCTTCAGAGGATATTTTCTCAAGTTCGTTCTGACGCGGATAGACTTCAAGCGCCAGAAAATGGTTTGAACTTTCATCAACGTCTTCAAAAACCTGCGAGTCCTGGATGAAGGAAAGTTCGTTGAATTTGGATTCCAGCTCTGACGGTGAAATGCTTTCTCCGGTCGGAAGCCTTATGGTTTCCTTCAGGCGACCCGTTATGTAGAGGAAACCGTTTTCGTCGATGTGGGCCAAATCGCCGGTCTTGAACCATCCGTCTTCGAACGACAGTCTGTTTTCTTCCGGTTCACCTGCATATTCGGTCAGCATGTTTTTTCCCTTGAGCCAGAGTTCTCCTTCGACTATCCTGTATTCCTGATTTGGAAATAGGTAGCCTACCGATTCCGGGTGAGTTATGTTTTCGGGATTTCCTGAAACAAGGTTTGCCGATTCCGTAAGTCCGTATCCGGGGTACAGGCTGATTCCGATTTTTGAACATTCGCTTATGAGGTATGGAGAAACGGTTGCCGCTCCGGATATTATGCATTTCAGATCCGGTCCGAACATGTTTCTTTTGAGCTGCTTCGAAAGCTTGAGTCCAAGTTCCACAAGTGCGGGCACTGCAACCAGAATCGTAGGCCTGAATGATGCCATGTCCCTGAACATGTCCTTGTTGTTTCGGCATATGAAGAGTTCGCTTCCGGTGTAAAGCGATGTCATCAGGTTTCTGATTAGGCCGAATACATGTGAAAGGGGAATTACGAGCATGTATTTCTGATTGAATACGTTTCGTATGCAGTAACATCCGTTCGTGGTTCCCTGCATGACGGCTTCGTTTGAAAGTACCGACGCCTTGCTTTTTCCCGTAGTTCCTCCCGTGAACATCAGCAGGCATTCGTCGTCCGGTCGGGTTTCGCACATGTCGGACGGCCTGTTTGATTTTGCAGACGTCCTTATGATTTCGACACCCTTACTGGTTGCTAGGTCCGTTTTTTCTTCAAGCTCGTCCTGTACGACTATGGTTTTCATTTCAAGCTTGATTGAACAGCCGAAAACCGTCGTACCGTCGATGTGGGCCGGAAGTATGACCGCAGAATTTCCGTTCGTAAGGATTGCAATCAGTGCCTTTACAAAGTCGTAGGAATTGGAACACAAAAGTCCGAGCCTGTCGCCTTTCTGCACTCCGTTGTCATTCAGTGCGCCCCTGAAATCTGCGGCATCCTCTTCAAGCTCCCTGAACGTATAATGCCGTCCGTCGTAACAGACTGCGTTCATGTCACCGTACTGTTCCAGGCAGTTCTTCCACATCCTTGTGACCGTTTCATAGTTTACGATACGGCTGAATGTCTTTTCATCGGTGTATTTCCTGAATGGTTCATCCGTCGTCATCGGACCTTTTCCTCCTTGTTGACTTTTTTCTTCTGTGAAATCAGTACGCACACTGCGCCCGATTTTCCTTCAACCTGCAGCATGATCGAAGGATACGCCCTTTAATTCAGTCCGCGGACGGACCGTAATATCTTTCTGCAATTTCCTGAAGCTTCTTTTCCCTTTCAAAAAGTTCATCCGTGGCCCGACTTATTTCATTTAAATCCATGCCGCCTTCGGGAAACTTCATTTCTTCACCGACGACTATCAGGAGCCTGTACCTTACGCCCTTTTTTTTACGTATGTAAACGGGCCTTATGGGTTTGCGGCTCTGCATCGCCATCAGTATCATGCCGGATCTGAACGCTTGAAGTCCATCGTTTCCTCCGTTTATTTTTCCTTCGGGAAACATGGCAACGACTTCATCATCTTTCAACAGTCCGACTATTTTCCTGAACGTTTCCATGCTGACGTTTTCCCGGTCAATAGGAATGCACAGGAAATGCCGGAACCAGAAATTCTTTGCCGGCGTGTTGAAAAGGACCTTCAATGCAACGAAGTGCAGCCGGCGGTACCAGATTCCGTACATCAGGAATATCGGGTCGGTGAACCACACGTGGTTTGAAATCAGCAGTGTTCCGCCCTTTATTTTTTTACGCGCATTTTCATTTTCGTACAGGTGCTTCGGCCTCCACCAAAGAAACCCCGGAAGAAATGCGGCTATCCTCACAAAGTCGTGGATGAAGTATCTTGCTGAAAAAAAAAGCGGCTTCCTTTTTTCCATTTACCTTGTGAACCCTTTTGAACGTGCCGTGAATGGATGAATCAACGGTTTCCTAGTGAAGATAGACCATCAGGAGCATTATGTCGCTGTTCCTGATTCCTGAAATCCTTGATGCCTGACCCAATGTCGTCGGCCGGACTTTCTCGAGTTTAGCACGGCTTTCGGAACTGAGCGCAACGATTTTTCCGTAATCGAAATTGACGGGGATTCGTGCGTTTTCCATCCTGTGGAGCTTTGCAACCCGGGCATCCTGTTTTTCTATGTAGTACCTGTACTTGAAATCTTCCTGTGCGACGGTCCATTCCGTTTCGGTAAAATCGGCCGGTCGTTCTGAATCGGGGTGATTTTCTATGAACTTCATCGCTTCATCGATGTGGCTGTATTTCAGAAGCGTTGAATCCATCTGCTCCTTTGAAATCAGTCCGACCCTGTAGCCTTTTTCCCTGAGCCTTCTGTCAGCCGTATCGTGCCTGAGCTTCAGTCTGTATTCCGCCCTTGCTGTGAACATCCTGTACGGTTCCTTTGTTCCGAGAGTAACCAGATCGTCAATCAGTACGCCGATGTATGCTTCGTCGCGTCCAAGCACAAGGCTTTCGTATTCGGGAATTTCCCTTGCAGCTTTTTCTTCTATTAATCTGACCTGGCTTTCCTTGTCCATGTCCCTGCTCAGTTCAGGAAGATTTCCGTGCTGATTTCTGTGCGATTTTGCATAAAGAGCCGCGTTGATTCCTGCGACCAATCCCTGACCGGCTGCTTCTTCGTATCCTGACGTGCCGTTTATCTGTCCTGCGTTGAAAAGACCTGCCACGCGTTTTGTTTCAAGGCTCGGATAAAGCTGTGTCGGCTCCACGTAATCGTATTCGACTGCATAACCCGGGCGGCTTACGGTACAGTTTTCAAATCCGGGCATGGTCCTTAAGAATGCGTCCTGAACTTCTTCCGGTAGGGATGACGAAAAACCGTTAAGATAGATTTCATCCGTTTCCAATCCTTCCGGCTCCACAAAAAGCTGGTGACGTTCCCTTTCCGGAAAACGCATGACCTTGTCTTCGATTGAAGGACAGTATCGCGGACCCACGCCGTGAATTTTACCTGAATAAAGTGGTGAGCGTCCGATATTCTCCCTGATGATTTTATGGGTTTCTTCGTTCGTATAGACCATGTGGCATGGAACCATGGGTCGGTCAATCTTTTCGTTGTCAAAACTGAATGGAATTACGTCTGCGTCTCCATCCTGTATTTCAAGTCTGGAAAAATCAACCGTATGACGCAGAATCCTTGGAGGGGTTCCCGTCTTGAGTCGTCCCGTGGTGAATCCGAGTCTGTTGAGGCTTTCCGTAAGACCTATGGCAGCCGCTTCTCCAAGCCTTCCGCATGGTGCATCGTATTCGCCTATGAAAATCCGTCCGCCCAGAAAAGTTCCCGTCGTAAGCACTATCGACCTTACCGGGATGATTCTTCCGCGCTGTGTCTTGATTCCGGTGACTATCTGCCTCATGCCGCTTTTTGCAGCTTCTGTGAGGTCTGCCGTATAGAATCCCCTGTTTTCTCCGGGAATGGAACCTTTTTCTGCCGATGAGTCGCTGTTCGGAGGGAGGGGAGTGGTTGATGCGGCGGTAATGATTTCAGTTGCCGTATCCATGAGAGTGCTCAGGTTCGGAGTCGTTTCAAGGATTTTTCTTGCAAGCTGGGAATACGTTATCTTGTCGGCCTGGGAACGGGGTGCCTGAACTGCCGGTCCCCTGCTTCTGTTGAGGAGTCTGAACTGAATCATCGAGCGGTCTATCAGCTTTCCCATCTGTCCGCCCAATGCATCGATTTCACGGACGATGTTGCCCTTGGCTATTCCGCCGATTGAAGGATTGCAGCTCATTCGACCGATTGAATCGATGGTCTGGGTAATAAGTACTGTTTTAAGCCCCATGCGGGCGCACGCCAATGCGGATTCAATGCCGGCATGACCGCCACCGACAACGGCTACATCAAAAGAATCATAATAGGACATAATTGTTCTGAGTATACCGAATTTTTAAGTTTTTTACAATGTAACGGCCGGATGTGCTGATGGGCAGGGAATGTCTGGATGCTTACTTTGATTTTAACTCTTCGGCGACTTCGAGGCAGATTTTCTGATAGTTGAAATAAAGGTTCCTTTTACCGGACGGGAAGGATTTCCAGTCGAAGATGTTTTCAAGCGGTTTCCTTGATGTCTGTATGCCATAGTTGTATGCTGCGGAAAGATACTTGATTTTTACATTCTGGTTTTCGTCTTTCAGGTTCAGAACGATGATTTCGTAATCTATGAATGCTTTCAGGTATTCAATCTGGTATTCAACCTGCCGGAGCCTGAGGATTCTGTCGTGTCTGACGTTTGATGATGAATCGTCTCCCTTGAAATTTATGGACGGATAGTTTTTCTCAAATTCGGGATATGTGGCTATGATTTTTTCGATTTTAACGGCAAACTCAGGTTTCATCTGCATGAGCCCGATTGAAAATCCGCTGCTTTCTTTAATCGTCAATGCCAGAAGTTCATTGATAAGGGATTCTATTTCATTCTGGAACGCGGAATACCGTATCATTTCCGGAAAGACAATGGCAGCGGCTTCGAGAGCGTAGGGATATCCCTGTTTTTCGAGGGTTTCCTTTACTTCTTT
>CACYBG010000098.1 GCA_902772605.1 uncultured Spirochaetaceae bacterium | reverse complement strand
TGTCGTCTCTTCCTTCCTTCCCTTCGCTGTCAAACATCCGCCGCCGTTTTGCGACGACAAGTGTTACTCTATCACATCCGCATGCTCCCTGTCAACTGCAACAATCGATTTTTTTTATTTTTTTTCACTTTATTTTTCACCTCATGACTACACAGACAAAAAAAACAAGAATCAGCAAAAGACACAGAACATCGCACACTGATACTGCAAAAAAAACTTCTATTATCAAAATATAAAAAAATGCATCATCTTTTACGAAACTAAAATCCGCAAAGGGGACGCCGTTGAATTTGAAGTCCCTTTTAAACTCAGATTGCGTATTACAGATTCCAAGAAAAAAAAACGTTCCAAATTTTCAACTGCGTGTTGAATGACTTATTTTTCTCTATGCTGTATCATGGAACATAGGAGGAACAGCTATGGCACTTTCATTGAACATCCACGAAGCAATCATTTTCGCAACGCTCAAGCACCAGAATCAAAAACGCAAGGGTACGGAAATTCCTTACATTGTTCATCCTATGGAAGTAATGCAGTTTCTTAGTGCAGAAGGTTTGCCAGAAGAAATCATAATTGCCGGAATTCTGCATGACACGCTGGAAGACACAGACACAAAACCGGAAGAGATTGAACAGAAGTTTGGCAAATCTGTTTTAGACATAGTCCTTACCGAAAGCGAAGACAAATCAAAGACCTGGCGCGAACGCAAGCAGCACACCATTGACTGCTTAAAGAAAGACACAATGGCAACAAAACTTGTATGCTGTGCCGACAAGCTTTCCAACATAAAGAGCATGTATGCAGATTTCCTTTCCATTGGCGAAAAACTCTGGCAACGCTTTAACGCCCCAAAAGAAGACATTAAGTGGTATTACGAATCAATTGTAAATGCACTTACAGATTTATCAAGCTACAAGATGTATAAAGAGCTTAAAGAAACTGTAGAGGCTGTATTTGGAGATAAATCTGAAAAGATAAAATTGCAAAAACTTATACTCAAACATGACGAAGGGGCTTGCTTTTTATTCTTTGATGAAAATCAAATACAGCACGAATATGATTTCACAAATGGGGCTTTTGTAGATTTACACTATCTTGTAGCCTCTTGCTTTGAACCAATTGATGACGAAGACGGAATTTTGACTTGTGGATGCGGCGTGTCTGGCTGTGCAGGATTTTTCTATTTTCACTCTGAAATAACTGATGATGAAATTCGATGGAATTTAAATCACGGAAAAGATTTATTCAGATTTAATAAGGAGCAATATATCGGCGAAGTTAAGAAAACAATTGAGTATCTTATGACCTTGTGCGAAAAAGAAAAGTCTCTTGATTATTTTCCAGGAGACTGCCTTGGACATGATGACATTTGCAAACTCTATGCACCTTTTTTTAAATAATTACTCAAGGCAGGACAGGAAATTTCCCCGTCACAAAATAATAATTGCCCCTGGTGACAACTATGTTTATATCACTGATAATGACAAAAAAGTATCTTTTAAATCAAAAGAACTCCCCTTTTACGACACAAATATTTTTGGCGATGAATATTTCTGCTCAATAAATCTTTACAACTTTAAAGAATGGTATCAAGAATCAAAAAACAGCAAAACAGACTGGAAGGAATGGAATGAACGTGGAATTGCATATGCAAAAGAAATCCGAGAACAATTACCATTAGCCTTTGACATATGGTATCAGTATCAACATACAGATGACAACAAATTAGTCAGATTACCTCCAGCATACGAGGTTTAGTTTTCAACTACAAGTTGAATGAAAAAGATGACAATTTCATGCTATAATTAGTATGTGTCAGGAAGAGCGGAAATCTTACCGTTTCCTGCGGCTCACGAAGGACTGATTGCAGGGCTGCAGTCTACAACCGACACATTTTGAGAATATATTTATGGAAATGATTTTATTTGCCGGACTTCCCGGAAGTGGTAAGTCAACTTACTACAAGGAACATTTTTTTAATACACACCTAAGAATCAGCAACGACTTGCTTAAAACAAAGAACCGTTCTGCCCGCTTACTTGATTTTTGCTTTGAAACAAAAATGTCTTTTGTTGTAGACAACACAAACACTACTAAGGAAGTTCGCAACAGGTTCATTCAAGCTTGTGACGAGGCCGCCACAAAACAAAAAGTAGCTATAAAAAAGATTTGCTATTACTTTGAGTGTGATTCAAAAATCTGTCTTGAACGGAATGAAAAGCGAAGAGGCAAAGACCGAGTTCCAAAGCAGGCAATCTTTTCAAAAGCAAAAGAGTTTGAAGTGCCAAAATTTGATGAAGGTTTTGACGAATTGAACATAGTTGATGCAAACGGAAACATAATATCAACAGAATACAGGAGCGTGGAAGAATGAAATTTTCAGAACTTGATGCAAAAACACGTGTTTACGAAACAACCGGCGACCGCTGCGTATTGCCCGGCATATACATGGTTGCCCGCTTGGACGGAAGACACTTCCACGCTCTCACCAAAGAATCCGGTGACTTTGAAGCTCCGTTTGATGAAAAATTCCGCGACCTTATGGTTAACACAACAATTCACCTGATGAAAGAATCTGGCTTTAATTTCATTTACGACTATACCGAAAGCGATGAGATTTCTCTCTTGTTTCTTTTTGAATCAGAGGACTTTGGAAGAAAAACAAGAAAACTAAATTCTGTCTTAGCGGGAGAGGCTTCTGCAAAGTTTTCAATTCTTTATGGAAAGCTTGGTGTCTTTGATTGCAGAATATCAGAACTTCCTCAAAAAGAAAATGTCGTGGATTATTTTCGCTGGCGCAATGAAGATGCTAACCGTAACGCCTTAAACGCTTGGTGCTACTG
>CACYBG010000097.1 GCA_902772605.1 uncultured Spirochaetaceae bacterium | reverse complement strand
GCAGCAAAGACTGAAGATGCAGAAAAGAAGCCTGCAACACGCGGACGCAAACCGGCTGCTGCAAAGACTGAAGATGCGGAAAAGAAGCCAGCAACACGTGGACGCAAGCCAGCCGCAGCAAAGACCGAAGAAGCAGAGAAGAAGCCAGCAACCCGTGGACGCAAGCCAGCCGCAGCAAAGGCCGAAGAAGCAGAGAAGAAGCCGGCAACACGTGGACGCAAGCCAGCCGCAGCAAAGACTGAAGAAGCAGAGAAGAAGCCGGCAACACGTGGACGCAAGCCAGCTGCTGCAAAAACCGAAGAAGCAGAGAAGAAGCCAGCAACACGTGGACGCAAGCCAGCCGCAGCAAAGACCGAAGAAGCAGAAAAGAAGCCAGCAATCCGTGGACGCAAGCCAGCCGCAGCAAAGACCGCAGATGTAGAAAAGAAGCCGTCAACACGTGGACGTAAACCGGCTGCTGAAGGAACAAAGAAGACTACAAAAAAATAAACCTGCCCGATGGCTCAGCTATCAAACAGGTTTGACCGTTGAAGTTTCATAGTTCTGAATGAAAAGATTTCAATCCCCTGAGTCAACTCTCGGGGGATTTTTTTTGTGCATGAAAAAAAGGGACGAATCCAATGGACCGCCCCCGTATGTTTTTACTCGATTTTAATTTGATGATAATTCATGAAACCTTAATTTAATCGGTTTCCGTTCATTTTATTTCCAGCCAGTCCCAGAAACTTACGTCTTCCTGTCCAACCCTCCAGAATCCGAGCTTGTCAACGTTGTAAAGCTGGTACATCCGGCATCTTTCGACAAGGGAATACGCATCGTCATAATAGGCCGTTACGTGAACCGTCTGGTCGTACTCGAAATACGGAATCGAATCCTTTCTGTCAACCGACTGAATGTTGTTCTGATTCATGATTCTTTCCATGCTCGTGAAAATCCATGCGGAACCGTAAGATTCATTCTGCCAGGAACGTCCGTAGAATGGAAGTCCCATAATCAGCTTTTCCTTTGGAATGACCGTCCTTGCATAGTTTATGACCCTTTTGCACCAATCCATGCTTGCAACCGGTCCCGGGCTTCCACCTGACCAATGTTCATCGTAGGCCATTATCAAAATACGGTCGACTATTTCCGAAATTTTTGCATAGTCGTAGATTTCATCGCTGAGCAGTTTTGTCCTTGCCGGAAGTGCAATCGAAAATATTTTGCCTTCTGGAAGTGCTTTTTTTATGTCCTTGAGGAACAGCATGAAATTGCTTCTGTCCCTTCCACCGACGTTTTCAAAATCAATCTGTATGCCGTCGTAATTTGCTGATGCCGCAACAATTGCATCGATTATTCCCTTCCTGCATTTACCGTTTGGATCTATGCTGAAGTGGGTGAGTGCTCGTCCAGTGCATGTTACGACCAGATGGATTCTGCCTGTATAGCTTGAAAAACGCTTCGGGTTTGGAATCGATGTCAATTCACCGTAACTGTTGATGTCGGCACTGAAATAGCACAGGTCGGTTATGGGCATGGAGGTGGAAAAATATTTTTCCCTGTCCAGCATTACGTAAGCCCATGATTCCTTCACGCCGATTTTTTCACCGTCAATTGTCGGTTTCCGGGAATGGGGTCCCTTGCCTGGATTATCTGTCTGCGGACTTGGCAGAACTATCGGGCTGATGGGACTGTCGATTTCGGAAATGGAGTTTTCCATCACCAGAGTTTCGATGTCAGAATCTTTTTTCCCGCCTGCAAAAGCTGAAAATGCTGCGAGAACAAGTACAGTTACGGCTACATTTTTTTTCATTTATCCTCCGTTTGATTTTTCATCAATATTAATGCTACCTGTATTAATCAGCGGTTCCTTGATTTACGGCATATGGATTATTTCCCTTGGTTTGCTTCCGTTTGCCGGTCCTACGATTCCACGCTCCTCCATTTCTTCAACGAGACGCGCCGCCCTGTTGTATCCAATCTTCAGTCTGCGCTGAATGTATGAAGCAGAAGCTTTTCCTGCCTGAACCACAATGTCCAGAGCCTTTTCATAAAGCGGATCTTCTGCGTCCGGATTGAACAGGGATGCTTCGTCTGAACCTTCGTCGTCATCGTCGTCAATGAAGATTTCGTCGTCGATGTATTCCGGTTCTCCCCAAGCCTTGACCGCTTCAACGATGTTTTCAACTTCCTGATCGCTGACAAAGGTTCCCTGTATTCGGTTTGGAATCGGGTCGGTTGCAGAGATATAGAGCATGTCTCCCTTTCCCAAAAGCTTTTCTGCTCCGGGATGATCCAGAATTATGCGGCTGTCGATTTTGCTTGCGACCATGAATGCAATGCGGCTTGGAATGTTCGCCTTGATCAAACCGGTGATTACATCGATTGACGGACGCTGGGTTGCAAGTACGATGTGTATTCCGACTGCACGGCTCATTGCGGCAAGTCTTGAAAGCACTCCTTCCAGCTGTTTTCCGGTGGTTGCCATCAAGTCTGCAAATTCATCTATTATGACAATCAGGTACGGAAGTTTTTCCGTTGCAATGTGCTTTTCCCTGATTTTCTTGTTGTATGCGGAAATTTCCCTGACAGACATTCCGTCCAGAAGTGCATATCTCCTTTCCATTTCACAGAGACAGTACTGGAGTGCCTGCATGGCCTTTTTCGGTTCCGTAATGACCGGAGTCAAAAGGTGAGGGATGTCGTTGTAAAGCTTAAGTTCGACAATCTTCGGGTCAATCAAAATCATCTTGACGTCGCGGGGACTGCGCTTGTAGAGCATGCTGACTATCATGCTGTTGACGCAGACTGATTTTCCGGCACCGGTTGCTCCTGCAATCAGCAGATGGGGAGTCTTTACCAGGTCGATTATCTGCGTGTTGCCCTGGATGTCCTTTCCCAAGACGACAGGAACTCCCATTTTCGTCCATTCGGGTCTGTCGGCTTCAAGACATTCACGGATTGAAATCGTTGCGCGCGTAGAATTCGGAACTTCAATTCCAACCGCATGTTTTCCCGGAATCGGTGCGACGATACGGACTGAATTTGCCGCAAGACGGAGGGCAATATTGTCTGCAAGTGCAACTATCCTGTTGAGCTTTACGCCCGGTGCAGGAAGAATTTCAAACATCGTTACGACAGGTCCCTTCTGAATGCCCGTGACTTCAGCGTCAATCTTGAATTCTGCGAGAGTGTTCTTCAGGTTTTCCGCGGCCTGTTTCGTTTCGTCATCTATTATCCAATATGGATTGTCCTCGTATGCAGTCAAAAGGTCGTACGGGATGTTGTAGACCGATTTCCATCCGGACGGCTTTGGTGGCTGAGGCTTATCGTTCTGGAACACGTAATCGACGGGTTCACTGGCTGACGGCTGACTTGGCGTTTCGTTTACGGAAATCCTTATGCTGGACGTACCTTCCTCTTCCCCATGGATTTGGAATTCGATTTTATCATCGTAGGAATCCGAATCGTCTTCGTCGTAGTATTCTTCTTCATCACCTTCGTCATCTTCCGCTTCATCTTCATCGAAAGCGACTGAATCGTTTTCAATCAGGAAACTGTCAGCGGAAACTGATTCGTCCTGATTTTCTTCCTGCTCGTCAAGGTCGTCTCCATCATCCAGGAAATTCTGCGGCGTAATGTCGTCACTGACATCCTCCACAACGATGTCGTCATCAATGAACGCATTTCCTGCAAGCGGATCCAGATTATCCGTACCGGCATCTGCACTTGAATCATCCGCATTTGAATCGCCAAAGACGTAATCAACCTGAGGCTTCTTTTCAAGCTGTGCGGCGGCCTTTTTTTCCTGTTCAATCCTTGCGTTCCGTTCTGCCTGTTCCGCTTCCTTTGCCGCCTTCAACGCTTCTGCACGTGCAATGAACGATTTATGCCTCTGCTGGATTTCGGAAAGGTTTTCGTCATTCGTAGCTTTCGGCGTGTTAGTCTGCTGCACCGTTTGAGCCTGTGCGACTGGTTTCTGTACCGGGGCTTCATTCTTTTCAGGCTGATTCTGGACCATCGTTTCAGGTTCGCTTTCAACTTCGGTTTCAAACTGGGCCTTGTATGCCGGGTCGCTTTCAACCTTGGTCTTTACGTACTGATTCATCTTTGCAAATATGTCGTTGAGTCCGGTGTTTGAAGTGCTGACTTCCGACTTTAAATCGGGAACGAAATTGAATTCTTCCTTTTTACGTGAGCCTGCCTTGAGCTCTTCACGTATCTGGGCGTAAAGCTTTTCATCGCGGAGTTTTTTCTGACGTTCAGCTTCTTCCTTTTCAGCCTGGAGTTTGGCTTCCTGTTCCATTTTCTGCTCGGCTTTGAGCTGTGCCGGACTCTTTGCGTTTTCCCTTGCGCTGACCCTGCTCCTGAGTTGGGAGAGGAATGAGTTTGAATCGTTTTCGAACGGTTTTTCCGCCTTTACGGGTTCGGGAACTTCATCTTCGTAAACCTGTGAATCAACGAATGCTCCGACGGGTTCTCTTTCTGCCGATTTTTTCTGTTCGTTTGAAATTTCCTCTTTAAGCTGATTCAGGAAATCGTTGTCTTCAAGCTCCTTGTTCTGCCGTTCGAACATGTCGATTATGTCTTCTTCGTCGTT
>CACYBG010000096.1 GCA_902772605.1 uncultured Spirochaetaceae bacterium | reverse complement strand
TGGGCAGGGTGTTACTTATTCAGGATCCGCGTATTTACATATACGAAGGTCAATATGTAGTTGACCTTGATTTTTTTATAGAAACTGTTAAAATAATTAGTTACAGTTACTATTGAAAGACCTACTAGGAGGAGATTTATGAAAAGAGTCATAGCTTTTTGCGTAATAGCAATTATTGCCGTTGGGTCAATCTTTGCACAGACTTCTACTCAAGAGGCTGCAAATCCAACCGTAGACATTTCTACCTTGGTAAGACAGATCGAGGATGAGTATGCGGTGTTCCATCCTACGGCAAAGAATGTCGATTTGGACTTGGAGTACACTCCGCTGACCGGTGAAGTCATTGTAAACTATACTTGCATGGCTGCCAGTTTTGATCAGGGAGAGGCTATGAACACGATTGACGCCATCCTTGAAAATTTCAGCACCGAAAATCAGTTTACAAGAAAGCCTTCATTCGTAAGAAAGGACAGAACCCGCTATTACAAGGATGAAAGGGGCTTGAGAATGGCAAGCTACAGGAGATGCGTCCGCTACGACCTGCGCTAGTAAACGCTGATTGATGTTTTCTGCATTGAAAGGCGGTTTTAATCCCGTCGATTGGTGCGGAGGATTTCATGACTTTTGATAACGACATATCCATGCTGTGGCTCTGTTGCTTGCAGCGGATATTAGAATTGATGGATTCCCGTGTTGATTTTAGACACGGGATTTGTTTGTTTTATAAATTTGGAAAAAAATGACTGACATTAAGAATCTACATCCTCTGGAAATCAAAGTGCTTTTGAAGTACGGCAAGGATGACAGACTGACTTCTGAAAGGCTTCAGAAAGAACTTGGATATAAAGAGGGACATGCAAATCAGGCTTTCAGCTGGCTTGGTGGAAAGGGACTTTTGAATGAAGTGTCAAGGGTTCCTCACACTTACTATGAATTGAGCGATTATGGAAGGGCTCTTGCAAAAGACGGAAGCATCGAAGTCCGTATAATCAACTTTTTGAAGGAAAAAGGCGCCCATCAGCTTCCTGAAATTTCTGCAGCCCTCGGAATTGAGGGAAAAGATGTAGGTTCTGCTTTCGGTTCAATGAAAAAGGACGGACTTGTAAAGATGGATGGCGGTAAGGCTGAGTATACCGGAGCCCCGCTTCCAGAACGCCTTGACGTTGCCGATTCAATCATCAAGAAGGCCGCCGCAAAGGATAACGGTCTTTTGGAATCAACCGAACTTTCTGCAAAGGAATCTGAGGTCATTGCAGGACTTACAAAAAAGCGCGGCATCAGTGATACTGCATTCCGTACCATTGAACGCGAGACGGTTACATATCAGCTGACGGGAGATTTTGAACAGGTCGTACAGGCTCTGAAATCTGCCGGAATCACAGGAAACGAAATCGGTGAGATTACCCCGTCAATGCTTGCAAGCGGCGATTGGAGAAAGGGCAGTTTCCGCGGATACAACATCAACATTCCGCCTGCCAGAATCATTCCGGGTCGCACGAATCCATACGTTCAGTTCCTTGAAAGCGTTAAGGACAAGCTTTGTGCATTGGGATTCCAGGAATTTGACGGACCTCTTGTAGAGACGGAATTCTGGAACGGAGATGCACTTTTCATGCCTCAGTTCCATGCAGCAAGGGACATTCATGACGTTTACAGAATCAAGAATCCGACACATGCAAAATTCATCGAAGAGCCGTATCTTACGAATGTTGCAAACGTACACAAAAACGGTGGAAATTCAGGCAGCCGCGGTTGGAACTATGAATTTGACAACGAATTTACCCGCCGACTGATAATGCGCAGTCAGGGAACGGTTCTTTCTGCACATCAGCTTCACAAGGCTGAAATTCCAGGCAAGTACTTTGGAATTGCACGCTGTTTCCGCTACGACAAGGTTGATGCGACCCACTTGAGCGACTTCTATCAGACCGAAGGAATCGTATTGGGCGATAACGTAAACCTGAAGACGCTTTTGGGCTTCCTTGAGATGTTTGCCGTGGAGATTGCAGGTGCAACCGATGTAAAATACGTCCCTGGATATTTCCCGTTCACAGAACCTTCAATCGAAGTTCACATCAAGCATCCGAAACTCGGCTGGTTTGAGCTTGGCGGTTCCGGCATATTCCGTCCTGAAGTTACAAAGGCCATGGGCGTAGATGTTCCTGTCGCTGCGTGGGGAATAGGAATCGACCGAATGGCTTTGATGGCATTGGGATTGAACGACCTGCGCGAACTTTTCTGCGAGGACGTGGAAAGGGTAAGGCTTAGAAAGGCAAGATTCTAGCAAAACATTTGCAGCGTGACTGCTGTTTAAGTTTCTATAGAATAAAACAGCCGCTCCAGACTGATTTCAGTTAAGGGGCGGCTTTTTTTTATCCGATGTTTTTATTTTGATTTCGATGAATCAATTAGTTTTGTCCGTTGTCTGCAGGAACGTCCGTTTTCTGTTCAGGCTCCGATTTTTCTTCCGGTGCAAGTTTCGTGCTGAAATATGCAAGGGCCGCTCCAATCAGAAGACATGCGATGGAACTTATTCCAGCCCCAACCGATGTAAATGCCGCTCTCGGGAAGATGTTCACTGCCGATGCACACAGGAGTCCGAAAATCACAGCGTAAGTCTGATTCGGTATTTTTTTAAGCAGGAATGAAATCAGCTTTGCACCGCTCAAAAGTCCAATCAATACGCCTATTCCGTTCGGCAAAAGCAGGAATACCGCCTTGAAAAACAGCTGAAAGTCGCCCTGAAAAAGGGTTGACGGAAGTATCGATATGCTTTTCATCACGATTGTGTAGACTCCCATAATCAGCATGAGGAGTGAACCTGAGATTCCCGGGATTATCATTGCAACTGCACCGATGAGTCCCGCCGCAAAAATCCTGACGGTTAAAGGCAATGTCTGTTCGGGAAGTTCTGCACTCATGTCGGGTGTGCCCAAGACCCCTTCCAGATGTCCAAGGTAAATCAAAAGCGCAAATCCGGCTGCGGCACAGATTATTATGGCGATGATTTTTCCTGAGCTGAATTTCTTTTCGTCCTTTTTTTCGGTCATGTATTTGAAAAGCATCGGGATGCTTCCGAGAATCAATCCGGTGAAAAAATAATTCGTCTGCATCGGAAATTTTTCGTACACGACGGAAATCAGCTTTGAAAAGAAAAGGACTCCGCCCAACATTCCTATCACAAGCGGAAAGACGAACCTTCTGTTTTTCCAAAGCTTTTTGAAATTCAAGGTGATGGCGTTTACGAATTTGTCGTAGATGTTGAATACGACGGCAAGTGTTCCGCCTGAAACTCCGGGGATGACGTTTGCCATTCCGATTGCCAGACCGATTAAAAAAGTACGAATGAGAGCCATAAACTTTCCTCAAGAAAAAATTGGCGGAATCGTAAGAGACCGTCCGTTAATGCAGTGCATCATCAGTGCACGACATAATATCCGCAATTTCGTTTTAGTTCAAGGAATCTGATGTTAATCCCAGGGCTTCGGCATGATAAGAACAATGGACTTATGCAACTCAGGAAGGGAACGCGTCAACTGGGACCCGCTCATGTGTTGCATTTATCGATAGTTTTCATGCTGAATCCCTGATTTATCAGGAGTTTTTCCTTGGTCTTTTGATTGCTTCACGGGAGCGGTATTTTGAAAGTTCCGATTCAATCTCTTCGGCCGTGTGGATTTTTCCGCTGTTGATTCCCGGGCATGTTTCGGACTCTTCGTTCCATGAATCCTGATTTTCCAAAACCTTTGTCCAGAACGGATATGTCCTGCATTGGACCGGTCGTGCCTGATACGCTTCACATCCATCGTTCCAAAAAATGCATTCCATGTTTTTCTTTTCACGGAGCGACAGGTATTCAAATCCATCGTCCGATTCAATCCATCGGCAGTACATGAGCGTAAACTGTTCGGGAGTTACATCGGCCCATTTTGCGAACCGTTCCAAATCGGCTTGCGACATCAGTACGACTCCTGGAAATCCACGGCAGCAAAAGGAACACTGCCTGCATGAAAATTTCAATCCGTCGTCATAGAATTTTTTTTCGTTCATTTTGTTTCCAATTTTTTAGAGCTGTTTTGACCCTTGTAGATTTCAATCTGTTGCTGAAGGAATTCAGTCCAGGGTTTCGAGTCCTTTATTTCACAGTACGAATCGAATTCGATTTTTGAAAAATATGGACGGAGCAGAAGCCTGATGCAGTCTTTCGATATCTTCAGTATTTCATTCGTTTCTTCGAGCGATTCTGAATTTTCATCGCTTTGAAAACTTGATTCGAAATCGGCCTTGCATTGACGTTCAATTTCGTTCAGCTGATTTTCCGTTTCGGCATTTTTGACAATGTGGATTTTCTTTTCGTTCTGATTCTTATCGGTGTCCACATGCCTGATTTCGCGAAGGAAAGTTTCATATTCAAAGACCGGTGCACTCGTATATTCGGGCTTAAGGTTCGTGACGACCACTGCATCACGGTTCGTTCCCAGATAATTCAGCCTGAGGTTTTTAAAATCGATTCCGCGCTGATATTTTATCTTGCAGTCCAAAATCAATACTGCTTCATCAAATCCCGAGTGCGAAAAAAGGGAGCCGTGCGTTTCGTTGATTTTTTTCTTCATGCGGATTGTGGAACTCTTGGTGTATTCCTTGTAACCGACCTTTAAAATGTCAACCGAACTCTGTGAACTGAACACAAGGTTTTCAAGCAGGTGGATTTTGTCCTGAAGCTTTCCTTCGTTCGTCTGCTGATTTTTGACGATTGATTTAAGCTCGTTGATTTCTGCACGCTGTTCGCCGATTATGATTTGGTTTTTATCATCCGTCTTTCTGATTAATTCACGGAGACGCGGAGTCCAAATCAAGGTCAACGGAACGGACAGGACTGCACATGCGATTGATGAAAAGATTACCGCAAGATTTTTTGCACTTCCGACGGACAGTTTTGATGAAAGGAAGATTGTGCCTCCCATTGCTGCAATCAGAATCATGCTTGTGCATATCGCCGCAACAAGGGATGCGAGGTTTTTCGCAGGAGAAAAAAGGACGTTCCAGAATTTAGACTTGAAAAAATTTCCCATTGTTTTCCAATCTCCGCTCCGGCTTTAAAATATGAAGCCGACGGTCAATGCCTGTACATCATCCGTCGGTTGCGTTTGATTTCAGTGATTGAAAAGATTTTTGAAAAAATCGACAATCTTGCTGAAGAAATTCTTTATGCTTATGACCAGCGTAGTTCCGGCCGTGAATGTTCCGATTGCACTTCCGAGTGAAGAAAGTACGAATACCAGAAGCACCTTGAGGATTCTGTTTCTGTAAAATCCCTTGAGCGAATTGGAATCGTTCTGGATGTTTTCCATGTCTTCGACTTTCGGTTTTCCTACGAATGCCTGTACGATTCCCGTCACCAGTCCGACTCCTACGGCAGGGCAGAGTGAAGTTATCGGTGCCGCTACGAATGCTGCGAGTATGGTCAAAGGATGGCCGCCTGCAATGAGAGTACCGATTGCCGCAAGTATTGAATTGTTCAGAATCCAGGTCTTGAGCATGTCGGTTCCGGTTTTTTTACCGCCGAAGATGAATCCCAGCACTATGAGAGTGACAATCAGTATCGGAATTATCCATGAGGCAATTTTTCCTGCAACCGTTTTTTTAGGCACGAAATCAATGTCTGAACAGTCGCTTTTCTGTTCTCCGGATGCGAGCCTCTTCAGGTTTTCTTCAACTCCCGGAAGATGTCCTGCTCCCAATACCGCAAGAACCTTGTCGCCTTGTGATTCCCAAATGTGGCTTGCAAGATAACGGTCGCGCTCATCAATCAGAACCTGCTTGACTTTCGGCATGTAATCGGAAAGCTCGTTCATCATGCTGTCCATTTCGGACGACTGCTTGAGTTTTTCGATTTCGGACGGATCTGTTTCTTCCTTTGAAAATGCGCTTGCAATCAGTGCGGAAAGAAGCTTGCATTTTCCCCAGAGCGAATTGACGGACCATGCACGCCTCAATGTCGTTGCAATTTCCCTGTCTACCATCACCTGAGGTATGTTCATCTCTTTTGACTTGTTGATTGCGGCAACCATTTCTTCACCGGGTTTGACTCCGGCGTTCTGACCCATGCGTTTCTGATATCCGGCAAGAACAATGTTTGCAAGCATCAGGAAACCCTGCCTGTTTTTCAGGACCTTTATGATGTCCATCTTGCGCCAGGCTTCCGGGTCTTCAAGCGATGCGAGCCTTTTTTTATCGAGCTCGATTGCTACGGTGCTCGGCTTTTCGCTTTCTATGGTATCTGTGACTTCCTTTATGCTTTCGGCTGAAACGTGTGCCGTTCCGACCAGGACGAATTCGCGTCCATTGAGGGATATCCTGCGCTGCGTCTGGGTGCTTGCCG
Organism: uncultured Spirochaetaceae bacterium; assembly: GCA_902772605.1. GTDB lineage: Bacteria > Spirochaetota > Spirochaetia > Treponematales > Treponemataceae > Treponema_D. The sequence goes on along the minus strand of CACYBG010000096.1, from coordinate 995 downwards.
GCTGTTCGACTTTTTCACCCTCAACGTTTGCGCCTGATTCTTTTTCCTCGCTTTCAATCTGCTCGTCATTTTTTGACATTGCCTAGATCTCCCATTTTCCATTCTGCAATCCTGTATTCAAAGAACTGCGGACTGTTGAGTTTTACCACTTCCATGAAATATTTGTTGGAAGCTTCGGTTCCGCCCATCATATCATAAAGGAGACCAAGATAAAAATACATTTTTCCCTTTTTGTTTCCGTTTGTAAGGGCTGCAATTTTCTGAGGAAGAGGCATTTCTCCTGCCAAATCGTGGTAGACGCGGAGAATCTGATAGTCTATCGTGCTGCGGTCGAGCTTTCTAAGGACGCTGTCGCTGTATTTTTTTGCGTTGAAGCTGTCCTTTTCCATGTAATAGCAGTAGGTCACCATCAGCGGATAGGAAATGTTGTCCTTGTTGTAGTCGTAGCATTTCATGAACGATTCGCGGGCAAGCTTCCAGTTTTTCTCGTGGATTGCAAGTATTCCGATGCTTTCGTATGCGTAGAAATAGTCGGGGTTCGTCTTGATGACCATCTGATAGTCGTTGAGGGCTTCGGTGAATTTATCCTGCTCGTCATAAACTCCCGCCCTGTATGCATAGGCCAAAAAATAATCCGGTTCCAGTTCAATCGCCCTGGTCCAAGCCTTTTCCGCATCCGAGTAGTGACCAAGATTGCGTTCGTACATTCCGTAGTCCATTACGTAATCGTAGTTCCATGAATCGCGTTTGACGGCTTCGTATGCATAGTCGCGTGCAACCTTGTTTTCTCCGTTTGCTGCGGCAAGTTTTCCAAGATAATGGTAGGCATCTGCACAGTCTGGGTCTATGGCAAGGATTTTGTTGAAGGTTGATTTCGCCTTGTCGTCATCTTCCAGATAATAGGAAGCTTTTCCGAGCCCGAAGAGAGCATCGACGTTGTTTGCATCGTTTGTCAGTGCCTTCTGATAATATGAACGTGCGGAATTGTACTGTTT